>NZ_DASYBS010000138.1:0-161556 GCF_036500665.1 Cedecea sp. | reverse complement strand
GCGATCGTCGGGAACGAATCGCGAACGACCCCGAATGTTTGGGTGATAGCCGGTGGGTTTACCGCTTCAGCGGCGATGAGCTCGCCGGGCGCCGGGGCTGTTCGGGGGATGGCGTTATCCCCCGGACACGTTCACCGTGCTGCGAACGTGCAGGGGAAAACAGATCTACGGGTGAACGGAATAACTGCGGATCGAAAGACATATCCCGGAATATTTTAAAGGCAAATTTGTATAAGAGAGCCCAAAGGAGAGAGGGTGAGGGGCATTCCTTCCGTCATATTTCTGTCATTTAGTTACCTTACTCTCACTTTCGGTTTAATCATTTGATCTATCTACGCGCGTAGATACACTGAGTGAAATGATTAAAAAATGGCATCTTCGCCGACGGATAACGTTCGATCTCTGTGAGAACCCTAATGACGACAAGCACTTTCCCCCCACCTCAGGCTGACGCGCAGCACGCTGCGGAGGAACGCCTGGCGACCCCTGAAGGTAAACGTGATTTTATTCGAGCCACCTTCTCCTGCTGGCTTGGCACCACCATGGAATATGCCGACTTCGCGCTTTACGGCCTGGCGGCCGGTATCATCTTCGGTGACGTCTTCTTCCCGGATGCCACGCCGGTCATGGCGTTGCTCTCAAGCTTTGCCGCCTACTCCGTCGGGTTCATCGCCCGCCCGATTGGCGCGTTGCTGTTTGGCAGGCTGGGAGACCGCTACGGCAGAAAAATAGTGATGGTCATTACCATCGCGTTGATGGGCTGCTCCACGACTTTAATCGGGCTTATCCCGAGCTACGCGCAAATTGGCGTCTGGGCACCGACCTGTCTTGTGATCCTGCGCTTTGCTCAAGGGTTGGGCGCGGGCGCGGAGCTGTCCGGCGGCACCGTGATGCTGGGTGAGTATGCTCCGGTAAAACGCCGTGGGCTGATATCGTCGATTATCGGGCTGGGCTCGAACAGCGGTACGCTGCTGGCCTCTTTGACCTGGCTGTTGGTGCTGCAAATGGATAAAGACGCGCTGCTTTCCTGGGGCTGGCGCATTCCGTTCCTGTGCAGCATGCTGATTGCCGTTGTCGCCCTGATCATCCGTCAGCATCTGCGCGAGACGCCGGTATTTGAACGTCAGAAAGCGCTGCTGGAAGCCGAGCGCAAACAGGTCCTGGAAAAGGGGCTGGCCCAGCAGCAGAAAGACCCGCGCAGCTTCTGGCGACGCACTCGCGCTTTCTGGACCATGGTCGGGCTACGCATTGGCGAAAACGGTCCGTCTTATCTCGCTCAGGGGTTTATCATCGGCTACGTCGCCAAAGTACTGGCGGTAGATAAATCCGTCCCCACGCTGGCCGTGCTTATCGCCTCGGTGCTGGGCTTCGCGATCATTCCTTTTGCCGGCTGGCTCTCCGACCGCTTTGGCCGCCGTATTGTTTACCGCTGGTTCTGCCTGCTGCTGATTATCTACGCTTTCCCGGCCTTTATGCTGCTGGACTCACGTGAGCCGATGATCGTTATTCCCACCATCGTCGTCGGCATGGGACTGGCTTCGCTGGGGATTTTCGGCGTGCAGGCGGCCTGGGGCGTAGAGTTGTTCGGCGTGACTAACCGCTACACCAAAATGGCGTTTGCTAAAGAACTCGGCTCTATGCTTTCCGGCGGAACCGCACCGCTGGTTGCTGCCGCGCTGCTCTCCTGGACCGGGCACTGGTGGCCAATCGCGCTCTATTTTGCGGTCATGGCAGGAATCGGTCTGGTCACAACCTTCTTTGCCCCGGAAACACGAGGCCGCGACCTGAACCTGCCGGAAGACGCTATTTGATTTGTCACAGAGTTGACGGCGATTTTTACGGAGCAAAGCTTTATGCTGTGGCTCTGTTTACACTCTAAATAATTCGAGTTACAGGCAGGCGGCAAGACCGTAAATCCTCAGGAGCATAGCTCACTATGTGACTGAGGTGAGCGGGTGCAGCCAACGCACCTGTGGCTTGAAGTATGACGAGTATAGCGCCAGCCAAATAAAGCAGGTATTCAGTGACTAAGCCTCATGTACACCGCGTTACCCGCGCTGAAGTCGCCAAAGAAGCAGGCACTTCCGTTGCGGTCGTCAGCTACGTGATTAACAACGGCCCGCGCCCGGTTGCGCAGGCCACCCGCGAGCGCGTGCTCGCCGCTATCAAGAAAACCGGCTATCGCCCGAACGGCATCGCCCGGGCTTTAGCCAGCGGCACCACGCGCACCTACGGTTTAGTCGTGCCCAATATCGCCAATCCGTTTATCTCGTCCATGGCGCACGCTCTCCAGCAGGAGGCCTTTGCCGATGGCCGGGTGCTGCTGCTGGGCGATTCGGGTGATGACCGCGCCCGCGAGCTGGAGCTTATCAACAACCTGCTGCATCGCCAGGTTGACGGGCTGATTTATACCAGCGTCGACAGGCACCCTTATATCGATCTTATCCAGGCCAGCGGCACGCCTTGCGTGATGCTGGACAGGGTCGAACCGGAGCTGAACGTCTGCTCGATTCAGGTAAACGAACAGCACGCGGCCCGGCGGGCAACCCGCCACCTGATTGAGCATGGCTATCGCGATATCGCCATTATTTGCGGGCCGCAGGAGATGCTGAACACTCAGGATCGTATCCGCGGCTGGCGACTGGCGCTGGAAGAGGCAGGTTTGACGCTGCGCCCGGAATGGATTTTTCCAACGGATTACACCCGCCAGGGCGGCTACGACGCAACAAAGCAAATGCTGGCGGGCGAACTGCCTCGCGCGCTGTTTGCCACCAATGAACAACAGGCCTTTGGCTGCCTGAGAGCGCTGTCTGAACACGGGCTTTCGGTGCCAGAGGACCTGGCGTTGGTGTGCTTTAACGGCACCCTTGAGTCGGCCTTTAACGTCCCTTCTTTAACCACCGTGCGCCAGCCGGTCACGCAAATGGCGAAGAAGGCCATCGAAATGCTGAAGACGTGGGACGGGCAGCCGCATAAATATGAATTTGATTTTGAGCTGGAGATTGGCGAGTCCTGCGGCTGCCGATCCCTCACCACAAGCAGGAAGTCATAAGTAACATGAAGCGTTTAATTATCGATTGCGATCCGGGTAACGGCGTTGCCGGGGCTAACGTAGATGATGGCCTGGCCTTGGCCCTGGCGATTGCGGCCCAGGAGATTTCTCTGGAGCTTATCACCACCGTATCCGGCAATACGCCAAGCGAAGTGGGCTACGCCGTCGCGTCTGATTTAGTCGCCCGACTCGGCATGTCCGTTGAGGTCGCCAGAGGCGCCTCGCGCGCGCTGATTGAGCCTTCAGCACCGTGGCGTGAACACCTGGATCATAAGGTCGATAAAGTGGGCCTGCGTCATCTCTGGAAGGACGTGATTGCCCCGCAGATGCTGGCTGAAGTGTCTCCGCTGGCGGTGCATAAAATGGGCGAGCTTATCTGCGCGAATCCTGGCGAAATCTCGCTGATTGCTATCGGTCCGTTGACCAACGTGGCGCTGGCTTTGCAGCTGTATCCGCAGATGGCGAACGCGGTGAAAGAGATAGTGATTATGGGCGGCGTGTTTAACGTTGACGGTTACCTGAAAGACACCAATTTTGGCGTTGATCCGGAGGCCGCACACGCCGTGCTGACCAGCGGCGCAAACATCGTTCTGGTGCCGATGGACGTCACCACCCAAACCATGATGACCCACCGGGATTTGGACACGCTGGCCACCTGCGATAACCGCCTGAGCCGTTTTCTCGTCGAGACCATTCGTCCGTGGATGGATTTTTCCATGCAGACGCGCCAGCTCCCCGGCTGCTGGATCCACGATGTGCTGACCGTCGCCTGGCTGTTAGAGCCCGAACTGGTAAGCTGGACGCAGGATTATGTGGACGTTTCGCTGAGCGGGCTGAGCCGCGGCAGAACGCTACGCTATGGCCCGGAACACCTGAGGTTGGCGGTGAACGTTGACGCCCCGCAGGGCAAGCCGGTGACGCTGCTGCAAACCGTGGATAACCAGAGGCTGCTGGCGCTTATCGACCGGCATATTCGCCAGTTTGCCTGACAATAAGCCAATCCACTGGCGGTGATCACTCTATAGACCAACTCCACGGCGGCTACCCGGCTATCGCTTGTTGAGATAAAAAAGACTACACCGACCATCAGCATAAAAGGGCGTTTTCAATACGGCCCCTTTTACATTGGCCTCCCCGGAGAAAGGATACTGGATAGCGGCTTATCCTATGTAATACCGTATTTTTTCTCGGTTACGAACTTAGGCTCTTTCCAGTTAGGGCCTTTTTTACAGCCAGTACCATACGTCTTAGCTGAAAAAATCTGTCCACTATCTTCCAGTTTTTTTGTCTCGCGAATCAATTTGATGTTATATGATTCATACTTTTCAGCAGCTTTATGCCTGCCAAAAAATAAGTCCATGGTTGGATACCCTATACCGTCTTCCCAACGACCAACCAGAAATAAAATAACATCCGCCATATCTTCGTTTTTAACCATTTCATCAAAATCAATCATATAAATACCTCAATATCTATTCCTGTGAATTCAGAGCTTCTGGTGAATATAAAAGTGTCTCATCAGAACTCAATTTATAATCTTCTAAGGTCGCCGTATGGGTATTGTTCCAAACTTCATGGTCATTTACTGGAATCTCATCATCCTTAATTCCAAGATTTCGGTATCGCTCAAGCTCCCTGATTTCATGCGTATAAAACCGTTTATCGGTATCAGTTGCCCGGAGTTCTCCGTTCAGAATTTTATCCAGGCGGTAAATCATTATCTTATTAGCCTCAAACTCTCCAAAACGCCCGGTATGTACCCTGACCTTATCCACACCTTCCCGGTCTATGGTTGCCGTGCGCCAGTCAAGCTCCTGAATCGGGCCTCCTGCCCTGTCCGTATGGTAGTCCCGGCCGCTGTATTTACCTTTAGCGTTCGTTTCACCATAGGGATTGCTCAACATCACATACACCGGCTCCACGCCGGTACCGGCCGCGTTTGGACGCCAGTAGATAAAATCCCGTAATCCGCCCGGACTGATATCGCCCGACGGCGGTGTCACGACAAGCGTTTCCACCGGTGTGACATTCGTCCCTGTGTGTACCGGCGTCACAGGCACCGGACGATGATGACCGGTATCCGAAGGGCCTGCCGGGACCGGTGCCGGATTAATCAGAATGGACCGCGGCGGCTCGCCTGCCATCGTCGGCAGGGTGATAATATCCAACCCGGTCGCCGTATCCCGCACCGCATGCAGCACCTGTACCGCCGCCGGTATACCGCTCCCGGTTTTCAGCAGCTCCAGCGCCAGCTCGCCGTTACGGTTAACCAGTGCGCCGCGTACCGGCAGGTCAATGTGCGTTGCTCCCGGCCCGCCCGTGACGTTCTTCCCTGCCAGCAGCTTCGCGTTCAGCGCGAACATCGCCTCCAGGTTACGCCCCGGTACCCGGCCGCTGCCTTCCCCCGCCGGGGAGGAAAACAGCAGCGTCGAGGCCGCCATTGCCATCGGCCCTGCCGTGCTGGCCGTCAGCAGCGCCATCCCGCGCCTGATGGCCGCAGTCAGCGCGCCGGCAAGCGTGTCGCCGAACGTCATGACGCCTTCCCCGGCCACCGACAGCTGCATACTCCACTGTCCACCGCTCAGCGCCAGCGCACCGGGTGCGCCCAGCATCAGCATAGCGGCATCCGCCTGCTCCGCCGTGTATTCCGGGGCCGGCATCAGGCCCGTCATCAGCCGCACCGCCACCTGCTTTTCCTCTTCCGTGGCAAAGCAGGCCGCCACGCCACCGTCATCCCGGTTCATCGTCCAGGTCGACCCCAGGGCGTTGATGTTCATCAGATAGCAGGCTTTTTTTTGTGATTTGAACTGAAAACTACCGTCACCGAGGTCGGTTACCAGGGGCGGCGGGGTATCGCCGGGTGGGAGCGTGACGGCCTGCCCGTTGGCATCATAGGGCACGCCATCCCTGTAGTACGCAGGGGGTTTCATCGTTACGGTTCCTTCGTCTGTGGTGTCTGTCATCCGGTTTAAACGCTGCTCATAAATCAGCGTCAACCGACAATCACACAGGACCTTTTATCCAGGGAACCGATAAGGCCTTATTAAGTCTCATTTTTTCTTTTAATCAGAGAAGTATCGCCGGATGAAACCCTATACCGGGGAGATATCATGCGAAGAGAATGTAGCGGAGGTTTAAGATAAAACAAACTGAACCCTGCATTAGAAACAATGCCGGCCACCTAAAGCGGCCGACGTCAGAAAAAACCTTAAAGTACCTTGCTCAGGAAGGCCTGAGTCCGTGGGTTTTGCGGCGCGCTGAAAAGCTGCGCGGGCACGCCCTGCTCCTGAATCACGCCCTGGTCAATAAAGATAACCCGATCGGCTACTTCGCGGGCGAAGCCCATTTCATGAGTCACGATGATCATCGTCATCCCTTCCTGCGCCAGCTGCTTCATCACCGCCAGCACTTCGCCAACCAGTTCAGGATCCAGCGCAGAGGTTGGCTCATCGAACAGGATAATCGACGGTTCCATCGCCAGCGCTCGGGCAATGGCCACTCGCTGCTGCTGGCCGCCGGACAGGCTTGAAGGCCAGGCGTCGATTTTGTCCAACAGCCCCACCTTTTGCAGCAGCTTCTCGGCGCGGCTCACCGCTTCCGCTTTTGACAGCCCTTTCAGCGACATCGGCGCCATAATCAGGTTTTCCAGCACCGTCATATGCGGGAATAAATTGAAGCGCTGGAACACCATGCCTACGCCTTCGCGCAACGTATTAAGGTTGGTTTTTGGATCATGCACCGCGAAACCGTTGACCACCACTTCACCGCCGTCCGGCTTTTCCAGCGCGTTCAGGCAGCGCAGAAACGTACTTTTGCCGGAGCCGGAAGGGCCAATCACGCAAACCACTTCCTGAGGCGCGATATCACAGGAGATGCCACGCAATACGTGAGTTTTGCCAAACTGTTTCTGTAAATCCTTAACGTGAATCACTTTTGCCAAGCCTCTTTTCCATATGTTGCACCAGCAGCGAAAGCAGGAACGTCAGAACCCAGTACACCACGGAGATGGTCAGGTACGGTTCCCAGTAGGTCGCGTAAGCGCCGGAAACGGTACGCGCCGCATAGGCCAGGTCGGCAAGGCCGATAGCGGAAGCCAGCGACGAGTCTTTCACAATGGCAATCGCGTTGTTGCCCAGCGGCGGCAGGATACGACGGAACGCCTGCGGCAGGATAACCTTACGCATCGTTTTGCCCCAGCCCATGCCGAGCGCGCGCGAAGCTTCCATCTGCCCTTTATCAATGGACTGAATACCGGCGCGGAAAATCTCGGACACATAGGCACCGGCATTCAGGGTGATCGCCACCACGCAGGAGAGAAACGCGCCGTATTCGGAACGCAGCTCGCGCGCGAAGTCCACGGACATCATCCCGCTGGTAATCATTATTCCGTCACGCGGGTTAATAAACAGCGGTACCAGCGCAAAGTGAACCACCATGATCTGCACGAACAGCGGCGTGCCGCGAAACGCGCTGACGTAGACGCGCACCGGCCACTGCACGGCATAACGCAGCACGAGCTTCCACGGGCCGTCGTCGGCGTGAGCCATACGGCCAAGCCCCAGCAGCAGCCCCCACGTTGTGCCTAAAATCACGCAGATAATGGTGCACTTGATGGTCATCAGCGCGCCTTGCATAAATAACGGCGCGTATTCTGAGATTATCTCCCAGCGAAATCCGGTCATACCTGTCCTTGTTGGGGCCGGAGCGGCCCCGATTGAAAATTACTCTGCCGGGAGGGTTGGAACGTTGTTGTCGAACCAGGTGGCGTAAATTTTAGCGTAGGTGCCGTCGGCGATGATTTTCTTCAGGCCAGCGTCGATTTTACCCTTCAGTTCGGAGTTGCCTTTGGCCACCGCAATGCCAAAGTACTGGCGCTCGAACTTGCTGTCCGGGACCAGCTTCAGCGGTTTTTCCGGGTGGGATTTGATGTAGTATTTCACCACGCCTACGTCACCCACTGCCGCGTCGATACCGTCTTCGGTCAGTTCCTGCATCAGCGGCGTGTTATCAAAACGTTTGATATCGGTACTGTTTTTACCCAGCACGTCGGACACCACGATGTCGCCGGTGCTGGAGTTAACCACGCCCACTTTTTTGCCTTTCAGGGCGGTAACAGAGTCCACTTTTGAGTCGGTCGGTACCACGATGGACTGCTCGGCCGGGAAGTACGGGGTAGAGAAGTCGACCATCGCTTTACGCTTGTCGGTGATGGTGATGCCGGAAATGATGATGTCGCGGTCGCCGGAGTTCAGCGTGGCAAAAATACCTTCCCACGGGGTGTTAACCAGCTTGATATCAAACCCTTCGGCTCTGGCGACGGCTTTGATGATGTCGATATCAAAACCTTCCAGCTGTTTCTGGCTGTTTTCGTATTCAAAAGGACGATAGGTGCCGCCGGAACCCACTACGTAGGTCTGCGCCATCACCTGTGCAGAACTGAACACTGCCGCGAGCAAGCACCCGCCAACTACTACTGATTTCATCGCTTTAGTTAACATAGAAGCCCCTGGATATATGATGTTTTTATGCAGTTAATGTGCATAAAAATACATAATTACCCGAAATGCAGCAACAGATAATTCACGATGGAGGATAATTACTGGCACTGAGGCTTAAGAATGGCGTCCAGCACCGGTGCCATATCCGTCCGCCAGGCCCCCTCTTCACCGTCGTAGAATTTTTCATCGCCGTTAACCGCGAACGGGATCTGCGCCTTTTGCAGTTCACAGGCGACAAACGTTGCCATCGCAACCTGCTGATCGACCGACAATTTGCTGCCTGGTGACCAGTTGCCAACCCAGGAAAGGTGGCCGGTTTTCTGCTGCCAGCGCACCGCGGTTTCAATGCGGGCGTGGATCGCCGCTTTTTCCGCATCCGTACCGGTACTCCACTGGCTTTTACCGTTCAAGGTTTTTGGACCGCCCGGCATCAGATGCCAGTCCGCCATCACCAGTCCGTGACGGGATTCAGGAATTTTGAGGGTGGCAAGCGCTTCCGGAGAGGCATGATAACGAGGGGCAACAAAGATGTGGCGCTGCGGGCTGATTTTATGAATCGCCTTCACGGTTTTATCGTACACCTGGTTAAGCAGCTGAGGGTTGGCGCTGAGCTTTTCTTCCGGCTGCCCGATGATGTCGAAGACCAGCGAGTCGTCATTTTTGGCAAAGAAGCGCGCGACGGTGGTCCACCACTCAACAATATCCTCGACGTTGTCCGCCCCTGGCTTCGCCTTTAGCTCCGCCGCCCGGTAGCTGATGACCGGCACGATATGGTACTGCTCACAGGCATCCACGATGCGCCGCAGATGCACCAGCTTCTGGTGCGTTATCGGCCCCGCGACGCGAATGCGAACGTGGCCAAACCCGCGCTGCTGAAAGTCACGGACAGCCAAAGGATCGAACTCACGGATCCCTCGCTCGGTCACCGCCCAGTCAACGTTCATCCCTACCCCAAGCTGGCTGGTCCAGCTTGGCGGCAGGGCTTCCTGTTGCGCAGCAAACGAGCTGGCACAGAAAGAGAGAGCAATCAGGGCAAGGGTCGGCTTTAACATTGGCGGCACGTTACTTAGCGAAGGAAAACTAATATTTAGCATGCTTTTACCGTTTGCGGGGAGTGTGGATTGCAATAAAAAATGAATGGTGATGCCGAGTGTGAAGGATTGCCTGAAAGGATCGTGCTTCGTTTAACAGAATGCAGGGACTGCTTACCATAAAAAAAGCGCGACGTCTCCGCCGCGCTCCGTGATTATTCAGGAAAACTTATTTCAATTCAGGCCAGTACTCTTTGTTCGCCTCAACCAGGTCGTCCAGGATAGCCTTGGCGACGGACGCGCTGGGCACGGTTTTCGACAGGGTGATCGCCTGCCACAGTTTCTGGTAGGAGCGGTGCTCCCAGGCATCTACCACCAGTTTTTCCACCGCAACCTGCTGGCTCATCAACCCTTTCTGGAACTGAGGGATATTCCCCACCACCAGCGGCTCCGGCCCGTCTTTGCCGACCAGGCAAGGAATTTCCACCATCGCTTCCGGGTCGAAGTTATTGATGGCCCCGTTGTTCGGCACAATCAGCAGCATCCGCTCCTGGGTGTTAAAGGCAATCGCCGTCGCCAGGTCAACGATGTAGGAGGCGTGTTCATCAATTTCCAGCTCGCCTGCAGAGGATTTCCCGGCGCTAATAATGGCGTTACAGGAGCCAAACACATGTTTCTCACGGTGATCCATCACCTCATTCGCCCTGGTACGCTGCGGGTTGGAGTGCTGCACCACGTAATCCGGATACAGGTAGTATTTCAGGTAGGTGTTCGGCAGCGTATCGGGGTCGAGCGCCCAGACATCCTTCGCTTTGGCAAAGGTGTCATTCCAGCTTGCTTCTGTGCCATGCTCGTCCGTTGGCGGCACATAACCATGTTTAGCAACATGTTCGCGAATTTTCGGCATCAAATCGTTGCCGTCTTTATCTTCAACGTGGGTCCACCAGCCAAAGTGGTTCAGGCCGTAGTAACGCACCTTCATCTCTTTGCGATCCTTCAGACCCACAATCTGCGCCATGCGGCTTTCAATGCCGATAGGCATATCGCAGATATTGAGGATTTTTGAATTCGGGCGCAGGCGACGGGTCGCTTCCGCCACGATAGCCGCCGGGTTGGAGTAGTTAAGCATCCAGGCGTTTGGCGAATATTTTTCCATGTAATCCACCAACTCCAGCACGCCGCCGATTGAGCGCATGCCGTAGGCTATCCCGCCAGGGCCGCAGGTTTCCTGACCCAGCACGCCGTGGCGAAGCGGGATTTTCTCGTCCTTTTCGCGCATCGGATATTTGCCCACGCGAATGTGCGCCATCACAAAATCCACGTCGCTGAACGCTTCCTGCGGGTCGGTGGTATAGCTGAAATCGATATCCGGCGCCTGTTCTTTCAGGATGATTTTGCAGGCCTCGGCGATGGTCTCCTGACGCGCACCGTCATTGTCATAGAATTTCAGCGCCCGCAGCGGAAAGCGGTGTTGGTTTGCCAGCAGCATCAGCACGATGCCTGGGGTAAAAGTACTGCCGCCGCCTGCTACAACTACCGAGAATTTTTTCATGATACTGCCTCCGTCATGGATGGATGTTCGTCTGAGACTTGCTGCTTAATAAGGGTTTCAATCTGGTCGCGAATTTGCGGGACATGCAGCCCGACAATCACCTGAATGCCGTTGCCGCTGCGCACCACGCCGTGGGCGCCAAGGGCTTTAAACACTTCGTCGGCTTCGGTCAGCGCCATGTCGGCGAGCGTGATACGCAGGCGAGTGGCGCAGTTATTGAGGCTGGCGATGTTCGCCGCGCCGCCAAGCGCCTGCAGGAAGCCATAGGCCTGGCCGTGTTTTGCGTCCTGGCTCACCGCCGCGCTGGTTTGCTGGCGAGCGGCCTGGTAATCAGCCTTGCTGTAGAGTTTGATTTCGCTGTCTTCCCGGCCCGGCGTTTTCAGGTTGAAGCGCAGGATTAAGGCGCGGAAAACCACGAAGTAGACGCCGGTAAAGGCGATGCCGATGCCTATCTGGGTAAAGACCATCGACGCGTGGTTATGGAACATCGGGATCCAGTTTTGCGGCAGGAACTGGTCAAGCAGGCCGCCGCCCATGTTGCCTACCACGCCCGCCATGTACATCACCGTTGCCATCGAGGCAGCCAGGAAGGCATGCACCGCGAACAGCAGCGGGGAGATAAACAGGAAGGTGAATTCCAGCGGTTCGGTAATACCGACCAGCATGGCGGTTAGCGTCGCGGGGATAAGCAGCCCGGCAACCTTCACGCGGTTCTGCGGCGAGGCGGTGTAGTAGAGCGCAAGCGCGATGCCCACCGAGCCAAACACTTTCGAGTTACCGTGCAGGGCAAAACCACCTTCCGGGAACAGGGATTTCAGCGACGCGGTGCTCTGGCTGAACGCCTGCAGATGCTGCGCCCAGTAGACCTGAATGCCGCCTTCCACCGCCGCCGGGCCGAAGATGAACGGGCCGTAGACAAAGTGGTGCAGCCCGGTGGGGATCAGGATGCGCTCAAGAAAGGTGTATACCCAGACGCCAAGCGCCCCGGCACCGCGCAAAAATGCCTGCAGCGATTCGATGCCGAGCTGCACTTTTGGCCAGCCGAGCAGCGTCAGCCAGGCGCAGGGGATCATCACCAGGAAAGCCACAATCACCACGAACGAACTGCCCTGGAATATCCCCAGGAAGACCGGCAGCGGCTTGTCGAAGTAGCGGTTGTGAATGGCGGTGACGATGCCGGAGATTACAATCGCGCCAATAATGCTGGTATCCAGCGTTTTAATGCCGGCCATCATCGTCAGGCCGCTGCCTGCCGTAGGTTCGAGGCTAAAATCGACGCCGAAGTAGTGCCCCCACGTCATCCCCATCGCGTTGATGAAGTAGTTCCAGGTCAGGAAACTGACCAGCACCGCCAGACAAGCGCGCCCCTGGGCCTGTTTCGCCAGGCCAATAGGCAGACCCACGGCGAAAATCAGCGGCATATTGCGGAACACCGTCCAGCCGCCTTCTTCGATGATATGAACAATTTGAGCAAACAGGGTGTCAGGTGCGGTGAGCGCCTCCCCGACAAACAGCGGGTTGCGCAGCATGATGGCGAGCCCGACCACGATCCCGGCAAAGGGGAACAGCAGGACCGGGGTAAACATTGCACCACCAAAGCGTTGTATTTGACTGAGCATTTTTAAATCCTCATGTAACAACTTCATAGGGTAAGAGGCGGCCTTATTTTTTTAGTCTGGCCTGAAGCTGAGAATAAGAAGGCCCAGGAATATTCGCTGGTTCAGCCGCGCTGAATCGTGATCGCTTTCATGGTTTTTATTTGGCTAAAGTTGTCTACTTTTTGATATAAAACTAGACAATTAGCGTGTGGAAAACGGTGAGATGGCGCCTGAAGAGGTCTACAGATGATCTACAAATCAATTGCCGACAGGCTGCGTATTCGCCTTAATTCCTCTGACTACACCATTGGTAGCCCGCTGCCCGGGGAAAAGAAGCTCGCTGAAGAGTTCGGCGTGTCACGCATGACTATTCGCAAAGCGGTGGATTTACTGGTGGGTTGGGGTCTGGTAAACCGCCGCCAAGGCAGCGGAACCTGGGTCACCAAAAAAGATGTTCACCATGAAACCACTAACCTGACGGGGTTTGTGGAGGTGATGCGCAGCCAGGGTAAAGACGTGATGAGCGAGGTGCTTGAGTTTAACGTCATGCCCGCGCCACCGGCGATTGCCAGCCTGCTGCGTATTAAGATAGACGAGAAGATTTACTACTCCCGCCGCGTGCGTGCCGTCGGCGGCAAGCCGCTGATGGTGGAAGACAGCTACATGCCGGTAAAGCTTTTCCGTAACCTGTCGCTTGCGCATCTCGAAGGATCAAAATTCAGCTATATCGAAGACGAATGCCAGATAATCATCAGCGGCAACTATGAAACGCTGACGCCGGTTCTCGCCGACGCCAAAACGGCGAAACTGCTGAATATCGCCGAGGCAACGCCTATTTTGCGTATCACGTCGCTCTCCTACAGCGACAAAGGCGAGTTTCTTAACTATTCGGTGATGTTCAGAAACGCCAGCGAATATCAGGTGGATTATCACCTGCGCAGGGATCATACGAGGATGCCGCCCGACCAGCCGGGCGGCGATGAGCTATAGGCCCCAGAACAGCAGCGCCAGCAGCTGGGGTGTAATAATGCGCAGGAACATCACCAGCGGGTAAACCGTGGCGTACGAAAGCGCCGCGGCGCCGCTGGTCGCATGCAGCCCGTTGGCAAAGGCCAGCGCGGGTGGATCGGTCATCGAGCCCGCCAGCATGCCGCACAGCGTCAGGTAGTTCATTTTCGCCAGCAGGCGAGCAAGCAGGCCAACGGTAATCAGCGGAATAGCCGTAATCAGAATGCCGTAGCCAATCCAGCTGACGCCGTCGCCCGCCAGCAGCGTGTCGATAAAATCCCCGCCGGACTTAAGCCCCACCACCGCCAGAAACAGCACGATGCCCAGCTCGCGCAGCGCCAGGTTCGCGCTCGGCGGCATAAACCAGTACAGCTTGCCGATGCTGCCGATGCGCCCGAGGATCAGCGCCATAATCAGCGGCCCGCCGGCCAGACCAAGCCGCAGCGCGGCCGGGAAACCGGGGATAAACAGCGGAATGGAGCCCAGCAGCACGCCAAGCCCGATGCCGATAAACACCGGCAGCATTTGCACCTGCTGAAGTTTATGCTGCGCGTTACCGACTTCTGCGGCCACCGCGTCTATCGACTGCGGGCGGCCCACGAGGTTAAGGATATCGCCAAACTGCAGGCTGGCATTGCTGCTGGCCACCAGCTCTACCCCGGCGCGATTAAGCCGTGAAATCACTACATCGTATTTTTGTTTTAAATGCAGATCGCGGATCTTTTTGCCTAAAACCTTCTCGTTGGTCACCACCACGCGTTCAACCCGCAGATCCGTGCCTCGCGTCGAAAGCGAGGTATCCACCTCGTTACCGATAACCAATAGCGCTTTGTGCAGATCCTTTTCCGCCCCGACCAGGTGCAGCAGGTCGCCGGTCTGAACCAGGGTGCCTGGCGAAGGCACCATCAGCAGGTCACCACGCTTGAGGCGGGAGCAAATTATCTCGTCGCTATTAAGAATAGGGATGTCCTGAATCGCCAGGCCGTTCAGATTTGGGTTGGCGACGCAGATATTGATGGTCTGCAGCTGAGCGTGATTTTGGCCGCTGCTGGCCTCAAACTGCTGCGCTTCTTTGTCGACGCTGACGCGAAATGCTATGCGCAGCAGCCACATGGTCATCAGGATGCCGCAAATCCCAAACGGGTACGCCATCGCGTAGCTCATCCCCATTTGGTCAACCAATTGCCCCGGCGTACCGAGATCGGTAAGGATCTGCTGCCCCGCCCCCAGCGCGGGCGTATTGGTGACCGCACCGGAGAAGATCCCCAGCACCACCGGCAGCGGAACATCAAACAGCTTATAGACCACGGCGGTGACCAGCGCGCCGAGCACGACGATCAGAATAGCAAACAGGTTAAGCCGCAGGCCGGACACGCGGAGCGAAGAGAAGAAGCCGGGCCCAACCTGAATACCGATGGTATAGACAAACAGGATCAGCCCAAACTCCTGGATAAAGTGCAGCATGTCGCCGTTCAGGCCAATCCCGGCCTGATTAACGAAGTGGCCGACAATAATGCCGCCAAACAGCACGCCTCCGATCCCGAACCCTACGCCACGGATCTTGATGTTGCCGATCCACAATCCCACCACGGCGACCAGCGCCAGCATGCTGACGGTTAACGCTATTCCACTCATATATCATCCCTGTGAATAACATTATTGTTATTATGGATTCTGGCAGAGCTACGGGCAGGATAATGGGGCGCGGAGCACAAAAAAGGCCCCATTAGGGGCCTCAGGTTTGCTGGCAAAATTCACTGTACGATGAAGGGCTGAACATCGACCGAATAAAAACAATGAATGCTTTTCTCTGGTTTGCCCCAAACAGCCGAAAACCACGTTTTTCGGCTGTTTGTCATCAATATTAAGGCCCCATTTTCAGGGGCCTTAATAAGAGAAACTTAATTAGCTATTCAGCGCGGGGCGTTCGCTAATGGCGATCCGCTGTGGCGCAATCTCTTCTGGGATTTCGCGCACCAGGTCAATGTGCAGCAGGCCGTTAGTGAACGTTGCCCCTGAAACCTGCATATGCTCGGCCAGGGTGAAGCTCAGGCTGAACGGCTGAGTCACCAGGCCCTGATGCAGCCAGTTGACCTCTTTTTCCGGTTTAACCGGCGTGCCCTTCACGCTCAGGCGGGTGCCTTCCAGCTCGATATCGAGATCTTCCTGGCGGAAACCGGCCAAAGCCAGCGTGATGCGGTAATGGTTATCGTCGCTTTTTTCGATGTTGTACGGCGGGAAGCCCTGGCTTTCACTGCTGGACTGCAGCGCGTTAGCCAGTTTATCGAAGCCGATCCATTGACGCAGAAGTGGGGATAAATCGTAGTTACGCATAGTGTTTTCTCCTTCTTTGAAGCAAGAAATAACCTGCCCGCATGCGAACGGGCATTGGCTCCCTGACGGCAAGCCAGCTTGATGACGGGCCGCGCGAGGCGCGACCCCACGAATTAGTTGATTTCGATGCGGCGAGGCTTCATCGACTCTGGAATTTCGCGCTCCAGGCTGATGTACAGCAGGCCGTTGACCAGGTTCGCACCGCGAACGTGGATGTTTTCCGCCAGCTGGAATTTGCGCTCGAAATTGCGTTCGGCAATGCCCTGGTAGAGGTAAGTACGCTCTTGCTGCTCGTCCGCGTGCGCGCCTTTAACAATCAGCAGATTGTCCTGGGCGGTGATCTCCAGTTCGCTTTCGGCGAAACCGGCGACGGCAATAGCAATGCGATAGTGGTTTTCATCCACTAATTCAACGTTGTACGGAGGGTAGCCGCCGTTACTTTGGCTCTGGTTGTTTTCCAGCAAATTAAACAGACGGTCAAAACCGATGGCGGACCGATACAGCGGAGAAAGATCGAAGTTACGCATAATAAAAAGCTCCTGAAATCAGCGAGTAAGATGTAAAAGCCTTCCCTTTGGACAGGCCATGAACCTGAGCACCCAATCGGCGTACTCGTTTTGGTTACTCTACTAAAATGTGGCTCGCTTAAAATTTTTCAAGGCGCCTGAACGCAAATTTTTTGCGTGAATGGCTTTCCTTACTTAGACTGGCAAACAGCATAAAAGGTTAAAAATATGCGATAGCCGCCACAGAGCGGAGCGACTGGCATTTTTAAACCACGGGCGAGTGTTATAACTCCGCAGGTGCTGGTACGTCACCGGCCACTTTAGATGACAGCAAGATGATAATGAGAAACTGGTTTTCAACTCTGGTGCTTAGCAGCGGGCTGTTCTTACTCACCGGCTGCTCAAGTATGATGTCGCACAGCGGCGGTAAAGAAGGTCTTTACCCCGGTACTCGTGCCAGCGCAGAAACGCTTGGCGATGACGAGACAAGCTGGGCCATTAAACCGCTGGTCGCGCTGGATCTGCCTTTTACCGCCGTACTGGATACGGTGCTGTTACCGTGGGATATGTTCCGCAAGGACAATTCGGTGAGATCCCGCGTTGAAGCCAGCGAGAAACAGAATCTGGCGACCAACGCCGTTATCCCACCGGCTGAGCTTTCTCACTGAACAACTTAAAGCCCGGTTTCCGCGCACCAAAGCTGGCGGAAACCGTCAATCTCCTGCATCCAGGCAACTTGCTTGCCGTTCGGGGAGAAGACGATTGCATCACCGGAAGGCACTTCTCCCTCCGCTCCGCTTAATGGAGTAATCTCGCCGCTTTGCGCATCACACAGCACCACGCGTCCCTGCTGCACAAACCCCAGAACCTTCCCTGAAGGATGCCAGTTAAAGGCCGACTGGACGTCGTGTTCGCCGTGGGTGACCTGCCGTGGCTCGCCGCCGTTCGGGGAAAGCGTCCAGAGCTGTACCACGCCGCTGTCGTCCCGCATCAGGAAGGCAAGCTGGCTGCCGTCCGGGCTGCTGCGCACCCAATGCCGAGGCTGATTCACCAGGCCCGGATAGCGGCGCTCGTGGGTAAAGGTCAGCCTACGCTGCATCACGCCTTTTGGCGGGGCTGGCAGCGTGGTGTCGGTACCGCACAGCGGTTCGCCTCCGGCCTGCTGATAAGCCTGCGCTTCGTCAGGCAGATCCACGATAAACAGCTCAGGCACTTTTTCGCCGCTTGCCGACCGGGTATCGCCGATAAACGCCAGCGCCCAGCGCTGGAGGCTGCCGTCTGGCTTGCGATAACCATACTCACCGACCCAGCCTTCTTCGTAGGCGCGGTTAATCTCATCGCTGCCGGGCTTCGGCTCCGGCGTTGTGCGGCTCACCAGCACGCAATAATGGCTGCCGTCATATTCGCGAGGATGCTGTCTGGTTGGCGTTACGGGGCCAAAAGGCAGCGCGACGCCGACGTTGCGCAGATCTAAGCGCTCATCAAGCTCGTGCATCACATGGTCGTTGTAGGTGAAGCTCAGACGGCTGCCGTCCGGGCTCCAGACGTGAACGTGGCTGCCGCCGCGCAGCGCGCCGGGGGTATAAGGCGAGGTAATGTCCATCGCATCAAGATTGCTGGCTTCGCCCTGGTCCACAACCACGCCGCGGCGGTGGTGAAAGTCATAATGCCAGTCGGCGTCCGGGTTTTCCGGGCCGTGGATGAAAACGTAACGCTCCGGCAGCTGTGGATTCACGGTCACCACGCCAACGTGGGCGCCTTCAGGCGCGCGATACACCACTTCAATATCGCCGTTCAGAATATTGACTCGCTCAATGGTTGCGCCGGTAAAAGAGGCGCCCGATGGCCGCACGTCGAAGGCCAGCCACTGGCTGTCCGGCGTCCAGGTGTTAACGTTGGTAAGCTGATGATGACGCGGTGCGAAGGTGAGTTGTTTAATCACGGTTTTGCCCTGAAGCGCTGAGTACGCTTCAGGGTAAAAGAATGAGTCCGGCCTTTCCACTTTGCCCCGCAGCCACGTACAAAACTGGCGGGTTAACGGGTTATTTTCGCTGTCACGATGGATGAGCCACGCCCAGTCTGCGCCGCGCACGGTTTGCTCCGATAGCGGGATGAGCTGCTGGTTTGCTCTTTTTCTTTCCGCCAGCAGCTGGCTAACAAGCGCGATACCCAGCCCGTCTGTGGCCGCATCCAGCAACAATCCTGGGTCAGAGAAGTTCATCCCCTGACTTTTCTGGCCGACGTCCGCGCCTCCGGCCACGCTCCAGTGCTCCCAGCTCATCTCGCGCTCGCCATGCAGCGTTGTTCGCTGCGCTACCGGCGTCGCCAGCACATTGGGGTGGCAGGCCGGATAAAGTCTATCCTTGTACAACACCTCGAAAATACATTCCACCTGCTGGCTGACGTCGTCCCGGATAGCCACATCGATGGTTTCGCCGGCCATATCCGGCGGGTCAAAGCTGGTAAACAGCCACAGATCCGTTTCCGGGTGCTGGCGGTTAAAGTCCGCCAGGTTGGGCAGCAGCCAGTGCCTGGCGAAGGCTGGCGTGGTGTTCACGATAAGCTGGTTCGGCTTGCGGTACTGATCGAGGCGGCGGATGCCCACAGCCAGCTGTTGCAGCATAACCTGCGCGGTGCTGTAGAGATCCTGTCCGGCGTCCGTCAGGCTGACGCTGCGCCCGCTGCGAAAGAACAGCGGCTGTTCCAGATAAGCCTCCAGGCTGCGGATCTGCTGGCTAATAGCCGACTGGGTAAGATGCAGTTCAGACGCAGCCTGGTGAAAGCTTCCCAGGCGCGCGGCGGCTTCAAACCCGCGCAGGGCATTTAACGGTGGCCAGTGTTTTAACATTTCGATAAGCCAGGCTAATCAGACGTGCACTAAATATATCGTTGGAAGCCGAATTCAGCCAGTGGTGAAATATCCATCTGCCACACTGAGCAGAATTTCTTACGTTAAAACAGCTATACGGGAGTCCGGTATGTCAACACGTCGTGAATTTATTAAATGTGCTTCGGTGCTGGCCGGGATGGGCATGGCGGGCTCTCTGGGGCTGCCGTTATCAGCCCTCGCGGCGGCGAGCGCAGGCTGGCGCATGCCGGACGAAGGAGAACAGCAGCAGCGGGCGTTTATCGCGTTTGGCGCCCAGCGAGCCATCTGGAAAGATTTTACCCCTGGCGTGCAGGATGCTCTGGGCCGCATCGCGCACGCTATCGCCGGTTACCAGCCGCTGACGGTCTTTTGCCGCGAACACGAACGCGAGCTGGCGGAGGAAAAATGCGGCAGCCACAACGTGACCTACGTGGTGACCGAGCTGGACGACATCTGGATGCGGGATACCGGGGCATGCTTTGTCACTTCGCCGGAAGGAAAGCTCGGCGCGGTGGGCTTCAACTTCAACGGCTGGGGCAATAAACAGCGGCACAGCAAGGACACTTTGCTGGCGGCGTTTATGGCAGAAAAATACGGCGCGACGCCGTTTATCCGCAGCGCCCTGGTGGGCGAAGGCGGCGGGATTGAGGTGGACGGACACGGAACCGGCATCATGACCGAAAGCAGCTGGGTCAACGGCAACCGCAATCCGGGCTGGAGCCGCGACCGGGTCGAACAGGAGCTGAAAACACAGCTTGGCCTGAGAAAAATCATCTGGCTGCCGGGCATAAAAGGGAAAGATATCACCGGCGCCCACGTCGATTTTTACGCCCGTTTTGTTGAGCCAGGGGTGGTGATCGCCAACCTCGATCCCGACCCGGATTCCTGGGACCACAAGGTGACCCAGGCGCATCTGGAGATCCTCAGGCAGGCAACCGACGCCGACGGCCGCAGGCTACAGGTGCATAGCGTCACGCCGCCACAGGAACCGCGCGAGAGCCGCTTTAGCGAAGAGAACCCGGATTTTGCCGCCGGGTACATCAACTACTTCGCGATCAACGGCGCGATTATCGCCCCGGAATTTGGCGATGAAGAAACGGATGAGGCGGCGTTTCGCCTGCTGTCGACGCTTTACCCGGACCGTGAGGTCGTGCAGCTGAACATCGACGCGATTGCCGCCGGAGGCGGGGGTATTCACTGCGTTACCAATCAGTTACCCGCAGTGAAATAACAAAAGGGAGCGCACCTGTCGCTCCCTTTTCTCTCATTAACCGACCCTTTCCACTTTCCCCACCAGCAGGATGTAGGAAAGTGCGCCCAGCAGAGCGACCGCCGCGATATACACCAGCGCCGGAGCAAAACCGTGACTTTGGGCGAGATAGCCAATCACCAGCGGTACGGTAATGCCGCCCAGGCCGCCGACAAAGTTAAACACGCCGCCCGTCAGCCCAATCAGGCGCATTGGTGCAAGGGAGGACACCAGTGACCAGGTGATGGACGCAAAGCCGTTGCCGAAGAAGGCAATCGCCATCAGGGTCATAATCCACACCGGATCCTCAGTATAGTTAGCGCCCATAATGCAGGTGGAGAGCAGCAGGCCGCAGATAATGGGCGTTTTACGCGCAACCCCCAGCGAATAGCCTTTGCGTACCAGACGGTCGGCAACCCAACCGGACAGCAGTACGCCAAAGAAGGCGGCGAGGAACGGCACGGTTGTCATAAAGCCTGCCTTCAGCGCGGTAATGCCTTTTTCCTGAGTCAGGTAGTTGGGGAACCAGGTCAGGAAGAACCACAGCGTCGATGCTACCGCAAACTGCCCCAGATAAACGCCCACCAGCTTACGGTGGAACACCAGTTTCCAGTCAGCCAGGCTTAACGGCTTACGCGCTTTCTTTTCGACGGGAGCATCGCCATCGACCAGTCCACCGCCCTCGCGAATGTATTCAAGCTCGGCGGAGTTAACACCTGTGCTTTTACGCGGCGGCTGATAAACCTTGAACCAAATCAGGGACCAGATAATGCCGATGCCGCCGGTCACAATAAACACCCAGTGCCAGCTTAAAATTTCCTGGATCCAAATCAGCAGCGGCGTGAGAAACGCGAGGCCAACAAACTGCCCGGAGGTGTAAAAGCCTACTGCAGAAGCACGTTCGTGCTCCGGGAACCAGCTCGTGACCATGCGGTTATTGGTCGGGAACGCCGGTGCTTCAAAGATGCCGGTGATAGCGCGCAGGCCAATCAGCGACATGAGTCCGGTTGCGAACCCCTGGAACAGCGTGGCGACGGACCAGCCGAAAATAGCAATAAAGTAGGTCAGACGGGAGCCTACGCGATCGAGGAACCAGCCGCCGGGGATCTGGCACAGGGTATAAAGCCAGGCAAAGGCCGAGAAGATATAGCCCATTTCCGTTTTGGTGATGCCAAACTCTTCCTGAATATGGGCCGAGGCGACCGCGAGGTTGGCGCGGTCAACGTAGCAAATCACCACCGTAATAAAGATCATCACCAGCGTTAAATAACGGCGGCGCGTAGGTTTCACCGCAGTTGCAGAAATATCCATGATATTTCGTCTCCAAAATTTGGCATGGCGAAGCTACTCACCATGCCCTGTTATACAGAGGGTGTTTATAAAGTTTTATTTTTTACTACTGAGATTTAGATATTAATTACCATTCAGCCACGGAGCCGTCAGCGTGACGCCATAATGGGTTACGCCAATCAGTAGCATTTTGACTTCTCGCGATCACTTGCTCTTCATCAATTTCAACGCCAAGACCCGGCTTCATCAACGGCAGGAAGTAACCGCCGTCCATTTTGAAATCATCTTTATTCTTAACAAAGTCGAGCAGCTCGGCGCCTTTGTTATAGTGAATGCCCATGCTTTGCTCCTGGAATACCGCATTGCGGGAAACAAAGTCGATGTGCAGGCAGGCCGCGAGCGCAATTGGCCCCAGCGGGCAATGCGGTGCCAGGGAAACATCATAAGCTTCTGCCATTCCGGCAATTTTGTAGCATTCGGTGATGCCGCCTGCGTGAGAGAGATCGGGCTGCAGAATGGCAATCCCGCCTGCTTCCAATACACGTTTAAATTCGAAGCGAGAGAACATGCGTTCCCCGGCCGCAATAGGTATATGCGTTTGTGCCGCCAGACGTGGATAATATTCAGCCTGCTCTGCCAGAACCGGCTCTTCAATAAACAGCGGACGATACGGTTCAAGCTCTTTAATTAATACTTTTGCCATCGGGGCGCTTACGCGACCATGAAAGTCGAGACCAAATTCAATTTCATTGCCGAAGGCTTCACGAATTTGCGCCACGGTATTTACGGCGGCGTCAACGGCGCGGGAATTATCAATAATGCCCATTTCCTCGCAGCCGTTTAATTTAAAAGTATCAAAACCAATTTTGCGTAAAGATTTAATCCCGTCAATCACTTCCGCCGGGCGGTCGCCGCCTACCCAGCTGTAGGCTTTAATTTTATCCCGCACCAGGCCGCCCATCAGCTGCCACACCGGCGCGTTGAGCACCTTACCTTTAATGTCCCACAGCGCCTGATCGATACCGGCAATCGCGCTCATCAGAATCGGGCCACCGCGGTAGAACCCGCCGCGATACATCACCTGCCACAGGTCGTTAATGCGGGCCGGATCCTGGCCAATCAGGTATTCACTTAGCTCATGAACCGCCGCCTCAACGCTGCGCGCCCGGCCTTCGATAACCGGCTCACCCCAGCCCACTACGCCCTCGTCAGTCTCAATTTTCAGGAACATCCAGCGCGGCGGTAAACGGTACGTCGTCAGTTTGGTAATTTTCATTGCACGGCCTCTTGATACGCTTTAACAAATGCTTTTGCCCTTTCGCTGGTGCGGCTTACCGGCTGCCCGGCGCGGTATAAATCACTGCCCAGCCCTGCTCCCGCGCAGCCAGCCTGCAGCCAGATATGCAGGTTTTCCGGCGTGACGCCGCCGACGGCAAATACCGGCACTTCCGGCGGAAGCACGGCTTTCAGCGCCTTGATGTAATCAGGCCCGAAGGCGGAGGAAGGGAAAATTTTCAGCGTCTGAGCGCCCGCATCCAGCGCGGAGAAAGCCTCGGAGGCCGTCGCACAGCCTGCACAAACCGTCATCCCGTTTGCTACGGCGCGGCGTATCACCTCGGGCTGGGTGTTCGGCGTGACCATGAGCTTGCTGCCCATCGCCGCCAGCTCATCCACCTGCTCCGTCTTGAGCACCGTACCCGCCCCGATTAGCGCTTTATCGCCGAACTCCGTGACCATAGAAGCGATGCTTTGCTGCCACTGGGGGGAGTTGAGGGGAATTTCCACCGCGTCAAAACCGGCGTCCAGCAATGCGCTCACGTGCGCCTGAACCTCCAGCGGGGTGATGCCGCGTAAAATCGCGATCAGCGGAAGCTTAGTTTGCCACTGCATTTGCAATACTCCTTATTCCTGCCTGGAAAGCACTGTCGCCATCCACTACCTGGCTGCTAAAGCCGAGCAGGGATAAGGCCGCCTGGTAGCGGGCGCTGAGCGCAGGATTGGCGACAATAGTGACGGGCTGCCCGGTTGAACAGGCGAAGCGGCGCGTCATCGTTGCGGCTTCGCTGCCAATCAGCAGCCCGGAAAGGAAATCGCTAACCTGCTCTCGCGGTAGCTTGCCCAGCACGTGAGCGGCGCGTACTTCAAACAGCTGCGGCAGCAGGTCGCCGCCGTTAACCCCGTGCTCAAGCCCGGCGTTGAACGCCTCGGGGCTGGCCTGTTGTTCTGGCAGGCCGGTGCCAATCAGGGAGTGCTGAAGCAGCAGGTGGTGCAGCTCGCCGGTCAATACGGTGCGGAAATCGAGCACCGCCTGTTCATCGGTCTGCACCCATTTGCAGTGGGTGCCGGGCATAATATAAAGCGGAGCAGGATGCAGTGAGCGGGCACCCAGCAGCTGGGTCTCTTCGCCGCGCATCACATTTTGATTGTCATCGCGTTGCACGCACAGGCCAGGAATGATCCACGCCTGTTCGGCTACCGCCGTCATCTGTTCACTGAAAGTGGCAAAACGTGCAGGGCACGGCAGATATGGGGCAATTTTCCAGCCCGCGTTGCTGCCCACCATCCCTGCCATCAGTACCGGCGTGGGCGTCTCTCGCCAGCCTGCAACAACCTCGCTAAACACCGCCTCCGGGGACCTGCCGCCCAGGCGCGTGACGCCTGAAGTACTTTTGCGGCTGTCGATGCACTCTCCGTCCTGGTAGAGCCAGGCGCGAAGGTTGGTCGATCCCCAGTCAATGGCGATGTAGCGAGATGTCATGTAATGTCCTTCAGTCGTTTGGTGGAACTGGCGATCATGGTAAGTGCCGCCTGCTCCGCTGCCGCGCTGTCCTGATGACGGATAGCGTCATACAGCGCCTTATGTTCCTGGAGCGTTTTCGGCATATTGGCCTCATCACCCATCCAGGTACGCTCAAAAACGGCTCGCTGCAGGGAGCTAATTGCAATGCTCAACTGCTGCAAAACGGGGTTATGCACAGACTCAAGCACCGCCTCGTGATAGCGAATGTCGGCCTCGTTAAACGCGTCGCGATTCTGGTTATTCGCTACCATGTCGTTCAGGGCGCTTTCAATTCGGGCCAGGTCATTCGAGGTGGCTCTCTCCGCCGCCCAGCGGGCAATCGCGGGCTCCACCAGATTTCGTACTTCGCTCATCGCGGCTATCAGGCGCGGGTCGTAGTCGTTCGCCAGCACCCACTGCAGCACCTCTGTGTCGAGGTAGTTCCACTGGTTGCGGGGCTGAACAAACGCACCGCGATAGCGCTTCATTTCAATCAGCCGCTTTGCCATCAGCGAGCGGAACACTTCCCGAATGATGTTGCGGGAAGTTTCAAACTCTTCGCACAGCTCGGCCTCTGCCGGAAGCGGTGCACCAGGTGCATATTTTCCGCTAACGATTTGCTGCCCCAGCGTAACGATGATGCGGTCGGTTTTATTGAGGGTCATACCCGGTTCCTTATTAAGAGAGCATTACCCGCTACTTTACCGCTACCGCCGGTTTTCACCGCATGTTTGAAGTACAAATGTGAATTCAGTGTCAGTACCAATGCCGACAATGTAGTACAATATATTCATGTTGTACTACAATATGGATCACATAATAAGCAATTGGCGAAGGAATGGATAAAAAAAGCCCCGGCAGAGCCAGGGCAGCAGGAGAGAGAAGAAGGGGTTAATTCAGGACAAACTTCTCGATAGCGTAGGCTACGCCGTCCTCCAGGTTGGATTTGGTGACAAAGTTGCTGACTGCTTTCACTTTATCGATAGCGTTGTCCATCGCCACGCCCATGCCCGCATATTCCAGCATCGCGATGTCGTTTTCCTGATCGCCGATAGTCATCACTTCTTCAGGCTTAATACCCAGCGTCTCCGCCAGCGACTTCACGCCGGTGCCTTTGTTGACGCGCTTATCGAGAATTTCCAGGAAGTAAGGCGAGCTTTTCAGCAGGGTATAGCGTTCAAAGACTTCGGCAGGAATTTTGGCGATCGCCCTGTCGAGCACCGCTGGCTCATCAATCATCATGACCTTCAGGAACTCGCCGTTCTTATCCATGTTTTCCGCTTCGCAGAACACCAAAGGAATGCTGGCAATGAAGGACTCATGCACCGTGTAGTAGCTGATATCGCGGTTAGCGGTATACAAGGTATGGCGGTCGAGCGCGTGGAAATGCGAGCCCACTTCACGGGACAGGTTTTCCAGGAAGCGATAATCATCATAGCTCAGTGCGGTCTGAGCAACGGTGCTGCCGTCGCTCGCCTTCTGCACCAGCGCCCCGTTGTAGGTGATGCAGTAATCGCCTGGCTTATCCATATGCAGCTCACGCAGATAACTCTCCACGCCAGCAAAAGGACGTCCGGTACAGATAACCACGTTAACGCCGCGCTCACGCGCTGCCGCAACGGCCTGTTTTACCGCCGGGGAAATGGTGTGGTCTGGTAGCAGCAGCGTACCATCCATATCAATTGCAATCAGTTTTATGGCCATGGGATCTTCAGAGGTAATGGGTTTACCTCATGCTAACGCGATTCCGCTCAAAAAACAGCAGCAAACGGCGGGGAAAAGGGGGATGAGAGGCGGCAGGCAAACTCCTCTTTTAAAAGCCCCGGACATAAAGCCGGGGCCAACAAAAAGGTCAGCTGAAAAGCTTACCTTTCAGTAAGTTAACACCTGCACTGAGCAGGTCATTATGGGCTTCCGGCGTGACTTCGCCGTTTGGCGACAGCGCGTCGATCACCTTCGGCAGGTATTCCGCCAGTAAAGCGGAAGCCGAGCCGGTATCCACGCCCAGTTTTTCCCCCAGCGCCGCAACGGACGGCGAACCCAGCGCCTGGGTTATCTGGTCGCCGCTCAGCGACTGATTTGTACCGTTGCTGCTCAGCCACGAGGAGACGATTTCGCTTAAGCCCCCCTGGCGCAGCTTGTCCAACAGCGCCTGAATACCGCCCTGCTGTTCTACCCAGCTTAGAATGGCCTGATATTTACCGGCGTCGCCGTTTAACAGCGAGCCCGCAACCTGATCAAAAAGCCCCATGGTGTTTCCCTCTGTGATGTAGAAATTCGACAACGCAAAGTATAGCGCCCATAAAAAAAGCCGTGCTAAAAGCACGGCTCCATCACGGTAGTAAGTCAAGGGTATAGAAGAAATACCAGAGAACATCAAAAAATAAACCAGGAAAATCAATTCATTGATTTTCACCTGCTAACCACAAAGAAGGAAAAACCACGTTTTTTCCTTCTTTGTCAGAAAGATAAAGCCGTGCTAAAAGCACGGCTCTTCAACCTGGCGGGGCTCGCCTTAGATATCGATGTTCGCAGCCTTCAGGGCGTTCTCTTCGATAAACGCACGGCGTGGTTCTACCGCGTCGCCCATCAGGGTGGTGAACAGCTGGTCTGCTGCAATCGCGTCTTTAACGGTAACGCGCAGCATGCGGCGGCTGTCCGGATCCATGGTGGTTTCCCACAGCTGCTCCGGGTTCATCTCGCCCAGACCTTTATAACGCTGGATAGCCAGGCCACGACGGGACTCTTTCTGCAGCCATTCCAGCGCCTGCTCGAAGCTGGTTACCGGCTGACGACGTTCGCCACGTTCGATAAACGCATCTTCTTCGATCAGGCCACGCAGCTTCTCACCGAGTGAGCAAAGACGGCCGTATTCGCCCCCTTCAACAAACTCTTTTTCCAGCACGTAGTCGGTGTCCACGCCGTGAGTACGCACGCGCACAATCGGCTCAAACACGTTCAGCTCGCTGTTGCGGTGGATAGCGTATTTCCAGGTGCTGCCGTGCTCCTCTTTCTCGTTCAGCGTAGTCGTCAGCGTGGAAATCCACTGCGTCACTTTCGCTTCATCAGTCAGGTCAGCCGCCTGCAGTGTTGGGTGATAAACCAGGTTGTTCAGCAGGTTGCGCGGATAACGACGCTCCATGCGGCCAATCATTTTCTGCGCGGTGTTGTACTCGGCCACCAGCTTCTCAAGCGGCTCACCGGCCAGAGCAGGTGCACTTGCGTTGGTGTGCAGGGTTGCGCCGTCAAGCGCGATGGAGATCTGATACTGATCCATCGCCTCATCGTCTTTGATGTACTGCTCCTGCTTGCCTTTCTTCACCTTGTACAGCGGCGGCTGCGCAATGTAGATGTGGCCGCGCTCAACGATTTCCGGCATCTGACGGTAGAAGAAGGTCAGCAGCAGGGTGCGGATGTGCGAACCATCCACGTCGGCATCGGTCATGATGATGATGTGGTGATAGCGCAGCTTGTCCGGGTTGTATTCGTCACGGCCGATGCCGCAGCCCAGGGCGGTGATAAGCGTCGCCACTTCCTGAGAGGAGAGCATCTTGTCGAAGCGCGCCTTCTCAACGTTCAGGATTTTCCCTTTCAGCGGCAGGATCGCCTGGTTCTTACGGTTACGCCCCTGTTTTGCAGAGCCGCCCGCAGAGTCCCCTTCCACAAGGTACAGTTCAGACAGCGCCGGGTCGCGTTCCTGGCAGTCCGCCAGCTTGCCCGGCAGGCCTGCAAGATCAAGCGCGCCTTTACGGCGGGTCATTTCACGTGCGCGACGTGCGGCTTCACGGGCACGCGCAGCGTCGATAATTTTGCCGACAACGATTTTCGCGTCGCCAGGATGTTCAAGCAGGTATTCGGCCAGCAGTTCGTTCATCTGCTGCTCAACCGCGGATTTCACTTCCGAAGAAACCAGTTTGTCTTTGGTCTGGGAAGAGAACTTCGGATCCGGCACCTTCACGGAAACCACGGCAATCAGGCCTTCACGCGCATCGTCACCGGTGGCGCTGACTTTGGCTTTTTTGCTGTAGCCTTCTTTGTCCATGTAGGCGTTCAGGGTACGGGTCATCGCCGCACGGAAGCCCGCAAGGTGAGTCCCGCCGTCGCGCTGCGGAATGTTGTTGGTGAAGCAGTAAATGTTTTCCTGGAAACCGTCGTTCCACTGCAGCGCCACTTCTACGCCGATACCGTCTTTTTCAGTGCTGAAATAGAACACGTTCGGGTGAATAGGCGTTTTGTTCTTGTTGAGGTACTCAACAAACGCCTTAATGCCGCCTTCGTAGTGGAAGTGATCCTGCTTGCCGTCGCGCTTGTCGTTCAGGCGAATAGACACGCCGGAATTCAGGAACGAAAGCTCACGCAGGCGCTTAGCCAGGATGTCGTACTCAAATTCCACCACGTTAGTGAAGGTTTCATGGCTCGGCCAGAAACGCACCTGGGTGCCGGTCAGTTCGGTTTCGCCGGTGACCGCCAGCGGAGCCTGCGGCACGCCGTGCACGTAGGTTTGCTGATGGGTTTTGCCTTCGCGGCGGATCAACAGTTCCAGCTTCTGGGACAGGGCGTTAACAACGGAAACGCCTACGCCGTGCAGGCCGCCAGAAACTTTATAGGAGTTATCGTCGAATTTACCGCCGGCGTGCAGTACGGTCATGATAACTTCCGCAGCCGAGACGCCCTCTTCCGGGTGAATGCCGGTTGGAATACCACGGCCGTCATCGGTTACCGAAACGGAGTTATCCGCGTGGATAGTGACCACGATGTCTTTACAGTGGCCCGCGAGCGCTTCGTCGATAGCGTTATCCACGACCTCAAATACCATGTGGTGCAGACCGGTGCCGTCATCCGTATCGCCGATATACATGCCCGGGCGTTTACGTACCGCATCCAGCCCCTTAAGGACTTTGATACTGGAGGAGTCATAAGAATTCGACATCAACGTTTCTCGCTCATTTAATCTTGGGTTAATCCGCTATTTTACCCTGATCCACGGCGAACATCTTTGAATTTTTGTCCGCCATATCCATCACATGTTCGGCGCTAATCGCGCTAACAAAAACCTGTGATTCCGTGGCCTTTAACCGGTTGGCCAACAGGCCGCGCCTGGCATCATCCAGTTCAGAGGCAAAATCATCTATCAGATACAGGCAACGCCGCCCGTTCTGCCGGGTGAGAAACTCACCCTGCGCCAGTCGTAAGGCGCACATCAGTAATTTAAGCTGCCCACGCGAGAGCGTATCTTCTACCGGCGCACCGTCGGCGCGAATACGAAAATCCGCTTTATGAGGGCCGTGTGCGGTATAGGTCAGCATCCGGTCGCGTTCGAAATTACGCTCCAGCACTTCGCTGTAGTCGCTCTCTTTCTCCCAGCCGCGCTGGAAGGAAAAGCTCAGAGCGAATTCCGGCAGAAATTGCGCACAGGTATCGGCCATATCTTCCGCAATGGCGGCGCTATAATCGGCGCGCCAGCGGCTGATTTGTTCGGCCAGCGGAATCAGTTCCTGATCCCACGGGCGCAGCTGCGCATAGCGTGTCACCTGGCGCAACGCGGCGTTGCGTTGCTTCAGCAGGCGCTTGAGGTTACTCCAGGCGACAAAAAAGCCCGGTTCATTGTGAAAACAGCCCCAATCAAGGAAAGCTCTACGGTATTTGGGGCCACCGCCCAGCAAAGTAAACCCCTCAGGGGTAATCAACTGCATCGGCATCATCATCGCCAGCTCGGCGATTTTGTGGCCGTCGCTGCCGTCAATGCGCACTTTGCTGTCGCCGGTGCGGTCTTTGGTCAGGCCGATTGAGGTTTCCCTTTCACCGTCCTGCAGCCGCCCGTGCAAAACAAAAGCGTTCTGCTCATGGCGGATCACGCGTTCAATTTTCAGGCTGCGAAAAGCGCGACCGTGCCCGAGGGTATAAATCGCCTCAAGCACGCTGGTTTTGCCGCTGCCGTTAGCACCGACCAGAAAATTAAAGCCAGGAGAAAGAGCGAGATCCGCGTTTTCGATGTTGCGAAAGTCTTTAATCAGTAGGCGCGTCAGTGACATATATCAGAGCATCTTTTCAGGGGCGTAGGTGTCGCAGCCAGTTCGTTTATCGCCAGCGCACAGAAAGCGGAGCGTACACGAAGTACGTGAGCATTTCGAGCACTGCCGGGAGACGAAATGGCAAGTAAACCAGCCCCTTTTCAAGCGCTATAAACGCATCGGCATAACAACATAGGCCGCCGCCTGACTCGCCGCATCTTCAATCTGCACGCTGGAAACGGAGTCGGTCAGCAGGATGCGGACGTTCTCACACTTCAGGGCGTTCAGCACGTCCAGCACATAGCTGACGTTGAAGCCGATTTCCATCTCGGTACCGTCGTAGGAAACGTCCAGAATTTCTTCTGCTTCTTCCTGCTCCGGGTTGTTTGCCGTGATTTTCAGCTGGTTTGCGCTGACGAACAGGCGCACGCCACGGAATTTCTCGTTCGACAGGATAGCCGCCCGGGCAAACGCCTGTTTCAGCAGGTCACAGCCTGCATCGAGGTGTTTATCCGGGTTCTTCGGCAGCACGCGACGATAGTCCGGGAAGCGGCCATCCACCAGCTTAGAAGTAAAGATGAAATCGCCGACGTGAGCGCGAATGTTATTGCTGCCGATCTGCACGCGCAGCGGGGTTTCGCCGCCGTCGAGCATACGCATCAGCTCAATCACGCCTTTACGCGGCACGATGACCGAATGATTTGGCAAAGGCTGCCCAACCGGCATCGAACAGACCGCCAGGCGGTGGCCGTCCGTTGCGACGGTACACAGGTCTTCACCTTCGGTTTCGAACAGCATGCCGTTCAGGTAATAGCGAACGTCCTGATGCGCCATCGAGAACTGCGTGGCTTCTATCAGGCGCTTCATGGTCGCCTGCGGCAGGGTAAATTCTACCTCGCTCTGCCAGTCGTCCAGGTTAGGGAAGTCCGCCGCCGGCAGCGTGGAAAGCGAAAAGCGGCTACGCCCGGAGCGCACCAGCATGCGGTCGCCCTCCAGCTGTACCGCAATTTCAGCCCCTTCCGGCAGGCCACGGCAGATATCGAAGAATTTACGTGCCGGTACGGTCGTTGCCCCAGGTTCATGAGGCTGTACCAGCGCAACGCGCGCCACCATCTCCATTTCCAGATCGGTACCGGTTAAAGAGAGTGCACCTTCAGCCACCTGCAGCAGCAGGTTGCCCAGGATAGGCAGGGTCGGGCGGCCTCCGAGGGGGCCACTTACCTGCTGTAGCGGTTTTAATAAATGTTCACGTTCAACGGTAAATTTCATAGCGTCACGAAGATAATGTTCTGATTAAATTGGAGAAATCTTCTTTGATATCGTGGCTTTCTTCACGCAACTGCTCAATCTTACGGCAGGCATGCAAAACCGTGGTGTGGTCGCGTCCACCAAAAGCATCGCCAATTTCCGGCAGGCTATGGTTGGTCAGCTCTTTTGCCAGCGCCATCGCCATCTGGCGCGGACGGGCAACGGAACGAGAGCGACGCTTGGACAGCAGATCAGCGACCTTAATTTTATAATACTCGGCCACCGTTTTCTGAATATTATCGATGGTGACCAGCTTCTCCTGAAGCGCCAGCAGATCGCGCAGCGCTTCACGAACGAAGTCGATGGTAATTGCCCGGCCGGTAAAGTTGGCGTTGGCAATTACGCGGTTCAGCGCCCCTTCCAGCTCGCGGACGTTAGAGCGCAGTCGCTTGGCAATAAAGAAGGCCACTTCACCCGGCAGACGGATATCGTTCTCGTCGGCCTTTTTCATCAGGATCGCCACACGCGTTTCAAGTTCAGGTGGTTCGATCGCCACCGTCAGCCCCCAGCCGAAACGGGATTTCAAACGATCCTCAACGCCGTTGATCTCTTTTGGATAGCGATCCGACGTCAGAATGATCTGTTGATTGCCTTCCAGCAGGGCATTAAAGGTGTGGAAAAACTCTTCCTGAGAACGCTCTTTATTGGCAAAAAACTGAATGTCATCGATAAGCAGCGCATCCACCGAGCGGTAGTAGCGTTTGAACTCTTCGATGGCGTTGTTCTGCAACGCTTTAACCATGTCCTGAACAAAACGCTCAGAGTGCATGTACACCACTTTGGCATTCGGCTTGCGCGCCATGATGCCGTTACCCACCGCATGTAAAAGGTGCGTTTTACCTAAACCGGTGCCGCCATAAAGGAAGAGTGGGTTATACGCGCCGCCTGGGTTATCGGCCACCTGACGTGCCGCTGCGCGGGCCAGCTGGTTCGATTTACCTTCAACGAAGTTATCAAAGGTGTGTTTCAGGTTAACGTTAGAACGGTAGGACGGCTCAGCGGGCGCAGGCATGTTATCCCAGCTTGGGCGCATCGGCGCCGCAGCGCGCGCAACCTGAGCTGGCGCCGCAGTAGTTGCCAGTTCGGCAACGGGCTGAGTCACGGGCTTACTGCCGACTTCGAAGCGCAGCAAAGGCGCGTCGGTGCCGCAGAAATCATTGAGCAGTCCATTGATATTATTAAGGTACTTATCACGCACCCAGTCGAGCACAAAACGATTAGGCGCGTACAAAGCCAGCGTGTTATCGCTCAGTTCCGCCTGTAGGGGGCGTATCCACATACTGAATTCTGTGGCTGGTAACTCATCCTGCAATCGGGCAAGACACTGCTGCCAAAGCGAAAGTGACACGGCGGACTCCACTCGAACAAAGTCGATAAAAAGACGAAGACTGAAAGTTATACATTCATGATTGTTGACACGCGCTCTCAGGCTGTGGGAGGCGCGCGAACCGCTATTTGCGGTTTCCCCGGTGAAGGCTGGATCACGATCGGGACCGCGGATCATAGCCTAAAGCGCGGCAGAGATCTTCTGTTTCTCACAGATTCTTCACGAATTATCCACAGGGAAGTTTTGAGCGGGTTAAGTGTAATCGATCCTGGCACACGTGCAGTGTATAACCGTCTCATATTGGAAAATTTAATGACTAGCGCACAAATATCGCTAAAGGGATCTGATGAAGATCCGCGCGGATCCTTGCGCTTTCGCCGCAAGCCCGTATAATTCTTCACCCGCCGCGTAATGCCGCTGTACTTCAGCGAAGATCCGGGCCTCTTTTCGGGGTCAAAAAGGGCGCAGCAGTAAGGGAATTGAATTGACTCCGGAGTGTACAATTATTACAATCCGGCCTCTTTAATCAGCCACACTGAAGCGTAAGTCGTTCGCAGACCCTGTAGGGCATTACGCAAATCCAGTGAAATTTAATAGTTTAGGTAGAAATCGCCATGAAACGCACTTTTCAACCGTCCGTACTGAAGCGCAACCGTTCTCACGGCTTCCGTGCTCGTATGGCTACTAAAAATGGTCGTCAGGTTCTGGCACGTCGTCGTGCTAAAGGCCGCTCCCGTCTGACCGTTTCTAAGTAATAAAAGCTAACCCCTGCGTGGTTAAGCTAGCTTTTCCCAGGGAGTTACGTTTGTTAACTCCCCATCATTTCACATTCGTCTTCCAGCAGCCTCAACGGGCTGGCACGCCGCAAATCACCATCCTCGGCCGCCTGAATACGCTGGGGCATCCCCGCATCGGTCTCACCGTCGCTAAGAAAAACGTTAAACGCGCCCATGAACGCAATCGGATTAAACGTCTGACGCGTGAAAGCTTCCGTCTGCGTCAACACGAACTGCCACCAATGGATTTCGTGGTAGTAGCGAAAAAAGGGGTTGCCGACCTGGATAACCGGGCTTTATCGGAAGCATTGGAAAAGTTATGGCGCCGCCATTGTCGCCAGGCTCACGGGTCCTGATAGCCCTTATCAGGGTCTATCAACGCCTGATTAGTCCGCTTCTCGGGCCGCATTGTCGTTTCACCCCAACCTGTTCTCACTACGGAATTGAGGCCTTACGCAGGTTTGGAGTGTTAAAAGGCAGTTGGTTAACGATGAAACGCGTACTAAAATGCCACCCTTTGAACCCCGGTGGAGACGATCCCGTTCCGCCCGGACCTTTTGATACCAGAGAACACTAACGATGGATTCGCAACGCAATCTTTTTCTCATCGCTTTGTTGTTCGTGTCTTTCATGATCTGGCAAGCCTGGGAGCAGGACCACGCTCCTCAACCTCAGGTGCAGCAGACCACGCAGACCACGAACAGCCAGGGTAACGCCGCTAACCAGGGTGTGCCGGCCAGTGGCCAGGGAAAACTCATTACGGTTAAAACTGACGTTCTTGAACTGACCATCAACACCCGCGGTGGTGATGTAGAACAAGCGCTGTTGCCAACCTACCCGAAAGAGTTGAAATCCGCAGAGCCTTTCCAGCTGCTGGAAACCACGCCTGAATTTATCTACCAGGCGCAGAGCGGCCTGACCGGTCGTGATGGTCCGGATAACCCGGCGAACGGTGAACGTCCTCTGTATAACGTCACCGCCGATACCTTCGCGCTGGCTGAAGGCCAGAACGAGCTGGTTGTTCCGCTGACGTTTACCGACGCGGCAGGCAACACCTTCACCAAGACCTTCACCCTGAAACGCGGTGAGTTCTCCGTGGGTGTCGACTACAACGTGAAGAACGTGGGTGAGAAGCCGCTGGAGCTGGCGACCTTTGGTCAGCTGAAGCAGTCCATCAACCTGCCTACTCATCGCGATACCGGCAGCAGCAACTTTGCTCTGCACACCTTCCGTGGTGCGGCCTACTCCACCCCGGATGCGAAGTACGAAAAATACAAGTTCGACAAGATTGCCGACGGCGAGAACCTGAACCTCAGCGCCAACAGCGGCTGGGTGGCAATGCTGCAGCAGTACTTTGCTACCGCATGGGTGCCACACACTCAGGGCGCGAACAACTTCTATACCACCAAGCTGAACAACGACGTGGCGGCAATTGGCTATAAGTCTGCCTCGCAGATCGTTCAGCCTGGCCAGACGGCTCAGATGGGCAGCACCCTGTGGGTAGGTCCGGAGATTCAGGACAAAATGGCGGCCGTTGCGCCACACCTTGACCTGACCGTGGATTACGGCTGGCTGTGGTTCATCTCTCAGCCGCTGTTTAAGCTGCTGAAATTTATCCACAGCTTCATCGGTAACTGGGGCTTCTCCATTATCGTTATCACCTTTATCGTTCGTGGCATCATGTACCCGCTGACCAAAGCGCAGTACACCTCGATGGCCAAAATGCGTATGCTGCAGCCAAAACTGGCGGCCATGCGTGAGCGTATCGGTGACGACAAGCAGCGTATGAGCCAGGAAATGATGGCGCTGTACAAAGCTGAGAAGGTTAACCCGCTGGGCGGCTGCTTCCCGCTGATCGTTCAGATGCCAATCTTCCTGGCGCTGTACTACATGCTGATGGGCTCCGTTGAACTGCGCCACGCGCCGTTCGCACTGTGGATCCATGACCTGTCTGCACAGGACCCGTACTACATCCTGCCGATTCTGATGGGCGCCACGATGTTCTTCATCCAGAAGATGTCGCCGACCACCGTAACCGACCCGATGCAGCAGAAGATAATGACCTTTATGCCGGTCATCTTCACCGTGTTCTTCCTGTGGTTCCCGTCAGGTCTGGTGCTGTACTATATCGTCAGCAACCTGGTGACCATCCTTCAGCAACAGCTGATTTATCGCGGTCTGGAAAAGCGTGGCCTGCATAGCCGCGACAAGAAAAAGACCTGATAATATTTAGCGTTATGTACATGAAAGGCGGTCACTGACCGCCTTTTTCTTTTTGATTCAAGGTCTGAGATAAACGATGAGCAATCATGACACGATTATTGCCCAGGCTACTCCGCCGGGGCGTGGCGGCGTAGGTATCCTGCGTATTTCCGGCCGTCAGGCGCGCGAGGTCGCAGAAGCGGTCCTCGGCAAACTGCCCAAGCCGCGCTACGCGGACTACCTTCCGTTCCGCGATGCCGACGGCAGCGCGTTGGATCAGGGCATTGCGCTGTGGTTCCCCGGCCCGAACTCCTTCACCGGTGAAGACGTGCTTGAGCTGCAGGGACACGGCGGCCCGGTTATCCTCGACCTGCTGTTAAAACGCATCCTGACGCTGCCTGGCCTGCGTATCGCAAATCCCGGTGAGTTTTCTGAACGCGCATTCCTGAACGATAAGCTCGACCTGGCGCAGGCAGAAGCCATTGCCGACCTGATCGACGCCAGCTCTGAGCAGGCCGCCCGCTCGGCGCTCAACTCGCTACAGGGAGCTTTCTCCGCACGGATTAACCATCTGGTGGAAGCGCTGACTCACCTGCGCATCTACGTGGAAGCGGCTATCGACTTCCCGGACGAAGAGATCGACTTCCTCTCTGACGGTAAAATCGAAGCCCAGCTGCATCGGGTCATTGGCGACCTCGATGCGGTACGCGCCGAAGCGCGCCAGGGCAGCCTGCTGCGTGAAGGCATGAAGGTGGTTATCGCCGGGCGTCCTAACGCCGGTAAATCCAGCCTGCTGAACGCGCTGGCCGGGCGCGAGGCCGCTATCGTCACCGATATCGCCGGCACCACGCGCGATGTCCTACGCGAGCATATCCACATCGACGGGATGCCGCTGCATATCATCGATACCGCGGGCCTGCGCGAAGCCAGCGATGAAGTCGAACGCATCGGGATTGAACGCGCCTGGAAAGAGATTGAGCAGGCGGATCGCGTGCTGTTTATGGTGGATGGCACCACCACCGACGCCGTTGACCCGGCCGCCATCTGGCCAGATTTTATCGCTCGTCTGCCGGAGCGTTTGCCGATTACCGTGGTGCGCAATAAAGCAGACGTGACCGGGGAGACGCCTGGACTAAGCGAAGTAAATGGTCACTCACTTGTTCGCCTTTCCGCACGTACCGATGAAGGCGTAGATGTGCTGCGCGCGCATCTTAAAGAAAGCATGGGCTTTGAAACCAACATGGAAGGTGGATTCCTCGCCCGTCGCCGTCACCTGCAGGCACTTGAGCAAGCCGCTGAACACCTGCAGCAGGGTAAAGCCCAGCTGCTGGGTGCCTGGGCCGGTGAACTGCTGGCAGAAGAGCTGCGCCTGGCCCAGCAGAACTTAAGTGAAATTACCGGTGAATTCAGCTCTGACGATCTGTTAGGGCGCATCTTCTCGAGCTTCTGTATCGGGAAATAACGCCTCACCACCGTCCCGCGTCACACTTCAGGATGCGGGACGTTTTCCTCATTTCCAAAATACTTCACCCTTTCAGGATGATGTCTTTTGAACGACATTTTTAATGTGTTTCACTGACGCAAACCACTAAGAATTTTCCCAAGTTTAAATATATAATATATTGCTCAAAAAATAGGTCACTCTATTGAAGAGCGTCAATGACAACGCACTGAACCAGAGATTACTATTCGATGCCTGACGACGTGCAGGATCGGAAGCGGAGCGCTGTTTCAGCCACCCGAAACAGCATGACATCGACTGACCATTATCAAGGAGCGACAAATGGCGACGCATTTTGCAAGATGGGCTCTGAACCCTCCCAACCTCACCTCACCCCGACTGAACGACGAAACCCTTAACGCGGCCAGCCTGATGCCCGAACATCGCCGCACGCGCTATCTCGCGTCGCGCACGCTGGTCGCCGAGATGATGTTTATGCTGTACGGCACCCAACGCCTGCCGCAAATCATCACCTCTACGGCGGGCCGCCCGCGTTTTGCCGATGCTGAACTACCGGACTTCAGCATCGCCTATGCCGGTAACATGGTCGGCGTGCTGCTTGCCACCGAGGGGCGCTGCGGTCTGGACATGGAGCTCCGCCGTAGTTTCCAGGCACCCTCACCGGTAGTGCCACCGTCTCAGTCCAGCAGCAGCGAAATTACCTGGATCAACAATCAAAACGATCCCAACGAAGCGCGCACCCAGCTGCATACTCTGCGCAGAAGCATACTAAAACTAACCGACAACCCCCAGATCAGCCTGAGCACACTACAATTATTGCCGGGCTCCGGTCGCCTGCGCGTCACAAACGAGCCGCATATTGAGGCGATGAGCGATGCGGAAGATATTCTTATCTGGGGCTGCACCGTGGCGCCTGGCGTGGAACGCCTGAAGCTTTGGGAGTTTGACGGGCAGCAGGGCTGGAACGCGCTACCGGATGCAGAAGCACGCAGCCGTAGTGCCCAGGGGAGTATGATACGTTTAACCGGCATACCGTCCGAAATCGCTACGCCGCATAACACATTTTCCCGAACGTCCTGACACATAAGGAGTACCAATGTCTGATTCGTTGAAGATAGTGACTTTACTGGGGAGCCTGCGTAAGGGTTCATTTAATGCGATGGTCGCTCGTACGCTGCCAAACATCGCGCCGGCAGGTATGCAGATAGACGCCCTGCCTTCCATCGGCGACATCCCGCTGTACGATGCAGACATCCAGCAAGAAAAGGGTTTCCCGAAGAGTGTGGAAGCCATTGCCGAACAGATTCGCCAGGCGGACGGCGTGGTGATTGTGACGCCAGAGTATAACTATTCGGTGCCGGGTGGCCTGAAAAACGCCATTGACTGGCTCTCGCGCCTGCCTGAGCAGCCGCTGGCCGGCAAGCCGGTGCTCATTCAAACCAGCTCAATGGGCGCTATCGGCGGCGCGCGCTGCCAGTATCACCTGCGCCAAATCCTCGTCTTCCTTGACGCGATGGTAATGAACAAGCCGGAATTTATGGGCGGGGTTATCCAGAACAAAGTTGACCCGCAGAGCGGCGAAGTAGTCGATCAAAGCACCCTCGACCATCTGACCGGGCAGCTCACCGCCTTTGGCGATTACATCAAGCGCGTGAAAGCCTGATTCCGGGCCAAAAAAAAAACGCCAGTCGCATAACTGGCGTTTTTATTTCTGCTGTCGCTTTAGTCAACAAACACAATTTTCAGCACAAACAGCAGCGCCACGATGATGACGCACGGGCTCAGCTCGCGCCAGCGGCCGGTACCCAGCTTCATGATGCAGTAGGAAATAAAGCCGAGAGCGATACCTTCGGTGATAGAAAAACTGAACGGCATCATCACCGCGGTAATAAACGCAGGAACCGCTTCGGTCAGGTCGTCCCACTTCACGCGGGCAAGACTTGACGTCATCAGCACGCCGACGTAAATCAATGCACCTGCGGCCGCGTAAGCCGGTACCATGCCCGCCAGCGGCGACAGGAAGATAACCAGCAGGAACAGCAGGCCAACCACGATAGCGGTCAGGCCGGTACGCCCACCGACGGAAACGCCGGAGGAGCTTTCGATGTAGGCGGTAACCGATGAGGTGCCAAAGAAGGAACCGGTCACGGAGGAGATACTGTCAACGAACAGCGCCTGCTTCATGCGCGGGAATTTGCCCTTCGCATCGGTTAACCCGGCTTTATCCGTCACGCCAATCAGGGTGCCGGAGGAGTCAAACAGGTTGACCAGCATGAAGGAGAAGATAACGCCCGCCAGCCCCAGGTTCAGGGAACCGGCCAAATCCACCTGGCCCACAACGCTGCTCACGCTTGGCGGCGCAGAAACGATGCCATGATACTGCACGTCGCCCAGCAGCCAGCCCAATAGCGTGGTAACCACGATAGAGACCAATACCGCCGCGTGGATATTGCGGGACGCGAGAATAGCGATGATAAAGAAGCCCAGCGCGCCGAGCAGTACGCTGTGGGAAGTCAGGTTCCCGATGCTGACCAACGTCTCTTTATTGGCCACGATAATCCCGGCGTTTTTCAGCCCCATCATACCGATAAACAGGCCGATACCGCTGGTGATCCCCACGCGCAGGCCAAGCGGGATATTGGCAATCATCCAGTAGCGAACGCGGAAGATGGTCAGCAGCAGCAAACCGACTGCCCCCCAGAAAATCGCGCCCATACCCACTTGCCAGGAAATGCCCATCGCACCGACCACGACAAAGGCGAAGAAGGCGTTCAGGCCCATCGCCGGTGCCAGCGCAACCGGCAGGTTGGCGAAGATACCCATCAGGATGCTGCCAAAGGCCGCAATCAGGCAGGTGGTAACAAACACGGCCTGGGTGTCCATACCGGCGGCGCCGAGGATCTGTGGGTTAACAAAGACGATGTACACCATCGTCAGAAAGGTGGTGAACCCGGCGATCACCTCGGTACGGGCGTTAGTACCGTGTTCGCGTAATTTGAACGCGCGTTCGAGCAGCCCCGGCGTTGTTTCCGGAGTGGACTGTGGTTGGCTCATTATCGGTTTCCGAACTAAAAGAGGAAAAAATACGCCGCTATCCTATACCAAAAATGGCAGGGGATAACGCAAATCATCCACTTTTTTCGCTGAAATTCCCGCAACGGGATCGATTGCGTTGCGCAAAAAGCATAGAGTAAACGTTAAACCTGAGAGAAAGGAAATGGCATGTCCCGGATAGAAGCGGTGTTTTTTGACTGCGATGGAACGCTGGTCGATAGCGAGGTCATCTGCTCTAAAGCCTACGTGCATATGTTTGCGCAATACGGCATTCAGCTTGCGCTCGAAGAGGTATTTAAGACCTTTAAAGGCGTCAAGCTCTACGAAATTATCGACACCATCAACGCCGAGTACGGCACCAGCCTGCCTAAGCCCGAGCTTGAGGCGATTTACCGTGCCGAAGTCGCCCGCCTGTTTGACAGCGAGCTTCAGGAAATCGCCGGGGCAAACACATTGCTGGCACAGATCAAAAAGCCGATGTGCGTGGTATCCAACGGCCCGGTCAGCAAGATGCAGCATTCTCTCGGCAAGACCGGGATGCTCGACTACTTTCCGGATGCCCTGTACAGCGGTTACGACATTCAGCGCTGGAAGCCGGATCCGGCCCTGATGTTCCACGCGGCAGAGCAGATGAAGGTGGGCGTGGAGCACTGCATTCTGGTGGATGATTCTATGGCAGGTGCGCAATCGGGCGTTGCGGCGGGAATGGAGGTGTTTTACTTCTGCGCCGACCCACATAACAAGCCGATCGATCACCCAAAGGTAACAACGTTTACCGATTTGGCTGAATTACCGGCGCTGTGGAAAGCACGGGGCTGGGAAATTACTGCGTAGGTTTTTTTAATCCCCTCTCCCTTTTAGGGAGAGGGTTAGGGTGAGGGTCAAAAACTAAAGGAACATCCCGCCGGACACTTCAATCCGCTGCGCATTCATCCAGCCGGTCTCATCGCTGAGGATCGCCGCAATCGCATCGCCAATATCATCCGGCTGCCCTACGCGCCCCAGCGCGGTTTGCGCGGCGATAGCTTTCGACACATGCTCGTTATCTCGCACGATACCGCCGCTGAAATCGGTAGCAATAGCGCCCGGTGCGATGATATTCACCGCAATCCCGCGTGAGCCCAGCTCTTTGGCCTGATACTTAGTCAGCACTTCCATCGCCCCTTTCATCGTGGCGTAGGCGGCTTTACCCGGCAGCGAGAAACGGGTCAGCCCGGTAGACACATTCAGAATGCGGCCGCCGTCTTTAATCAGCGGCAGAAGGCGCTGGGTCAGGAAAAAAGGCCCTTTCAAATGGATGTTCATTATTTCATCGAACTGCGCTTCGGTGGTCTCGGCAAACGACGCTTCAAGACCGATTCCTGCGTTGTTCAATAAATAATCAAACGTATCTCGTTGCCAGACGTTACTCAGCGTCTCTTTCACCTGCTCAACGAACCCTGCAAAAGTGGATGAATCGCCGACGTTGAGCTGTATTGCTGCGGCTCTCACGCCTTTTTGCTCAATTTCACGCACAACATCTTCGGCTTCCTGCTGCTTACTGTTGTAAGTCAGAAGAACACCGATTCCTCTTGCGGCCAGCTTCAGCGCTGCGTTTTTACCTAATCCACGGCTGCCGCCGGTCACTAAAGCGATACGTTGACTCATGATAAACCCTTTATTTGGCTGTCAGGACATTGAGGTACAGCTTATTAGCTGATACATAATCAATAAATACGGCCAGGTGCGCCTCACTGTTTCAATTTCAACAACAATGTGGTGATAAGATGGATAAAATACACGCAATGCAGCTTTTCGTGAGAGTCGCAGAGCTGGAGAGTTTTACCCGCGCCGCAGACACGCTTGGGCTGCCAAAAGGTAGCGTCTCGCGCCAGGTTCAGGCGCTGGAAACCTCGCTCGGCACGCGCCTGCTGCACCGCACCACGCGCCGGGTTCAGCTCACCCAGGACGGCATGGTTTATTACGAACGCTGCCGGGACCTGCTAACCAATCTCGACGAGCTGGATGGCCTGTTCCAGCACGATCCTGCCAGCGTCAGCGGGCGAATCAGGGTCGATATGCCCGTCACGCTGGCGCGCGGCCTGATTATTCCTAAACTGCCGGGATTTCTGCAGCAGTATCCGGGCATAGAGCTGGAGCTTAGCAGCAGCGACAGAATGGTAGATGTTGTCCGGGAAGGGTTTGACTGCGTGGTACGCGTGGGCCACCTCAAAGACTCGGGCCTGGTAGCAAGACCGCTTGGGAAATTCACCATGATTAACTGCGCCAGCCCGGACTACCTCAGCCGCTTTGGCTACCCTGAAAACCTGGACGATCTGGCTTCGCACGCGCTGGTGCATTACGCCCAAAACCTCGGCACTCGCCCGCAGGGCTTTGAAGTCTGGCTGGATAAAACAACGCAGTGGGTGAAAACCGGCGGCCTGATTACCGTCAACAGCACGGAAACTTACCAGGCGGCCTGCGCTGCCGGGCTGGGTATTATTCAGGTCCCACGCGTGGGCGTGAAAGCCCAGCTAAAAGAAGGCAGCCTCGTGGAGATTCTACCGCAGTACCGCGCCGAGCCGATGCCGATTTCGCTGCTTTATCCGCATCGCCGCAACCTCTCCCGGCGGGTACATTTGTTTATGGAATGGCTAACCGGCGTACTCAAAGCCTATGTAGATTAGCGTTATGGCTATAATTTCCTTAAGATCCTGCCACTGCAAAAGGAAAATTGACCCGATGACGACGCCGGATAACCGTGAAAAACGCCCAACCAACGAGCTCGAATACGAGCCTGTTGTACCTATCGAGACTCAGCAGGATGAAGCTCAAAGCGACCCCGCAGAAAACGAACCGCTGGTGAAGCTTAAAACCAGCAACGCCGCGGTGAACAGCACCATATCCGCGGTCAACAAAACGGTCAGACAGCCGATGATTGCTCACCTGCTGCGTGCGGCCGAACGCTTTAATGACCGGCTGGGGAACCAGTTTGGCGCCGCCATTACCTACTTCTCGTTTCTGTCGCTGATCCCCATCATGATGGTGGCGTTCGCGGCGGGCGGCTATGTGCTTGCCTCACACCCGACGCTGCTCGAAGATATTTTTGCCAAAATCCTCGAGAACGTCAGCGACCCAACGCTTGCCGCCACGCTTAAAAACACCATCAACACTGCGGTTCAGCAGCGCACCACCGTTGGCCTGGTCGGGCTGCTCATTGCCCTCTACTCCGGCATTAACTGGATGGGCAACCTGCGTGAAGCGGTGCGCGCCCAGTCGCGGGATAAATGGGAACGCAGCCCGCAGGATCAGGAAAAATTCTGGATTAAATACCTGCGTGACTTTATTTCATTGATTGGCCTGCTGATTGCGCTGATCGTCACCCTGTCGATAACCTCGATTTCCGGGTCGGCCCAGACGCTGCTGATTGGCCTGCTGCACCTGGGCGATATCGAATGGCTAAAACCGGTCTGGCATCTGGTCGGTCTGGCGATTTCAATTTTTGCTAACTACCTGCTGTTCTTCTGGATTTTCTGGCGCTTACCACGCCACCGCCCGCGCCGCAAAGCGCTGATCAGGGGAACCCTGATCGCGGCAATAGGGTTTGAGGTGATAAAAATCATCATGACCTACAGCCTGCCGAAGCTGGTCAGTTCGCCTTCCGGGGCCGCTTTTGGTTCGGTGCTGGGGCTGATGGCCTTCTTCTACTTCTTCGCTCGCCTGACGCTGTTTTGCGCGGCCTGGATTGCCACTGCGGAATACAAAGACGACCCGAGAATGCCCGGCAAAACACATAAATAATCCTGTCATGATTTCCGGTCAGGATAGGTGGCCTGCCGACCTTCAGGTTAGCAGGCCCACTTGTCTAAACCTCCGACCAGAGAACATGCCATGACAACTGCCTCCGTTCCCAAACTTCAGAAAACCGTTATTGACCCCAGCGTTCGCCTGCGGGAAACACACGTCGGCGACCAGTGCGAAATACTCGCCCACAGCGTGCTGGAATACAGCATCCTCGGCGACTTCTCCTACCTCGGCGAACACTGCTGCGTGGCCGACAGCGTTATCGGCAAGTTCACCGCTATTGCCAACCACGTGCGGCTGGGCGCGCCAAATCATCCGATGGATCGCCCCTCTCAACATCGTTTCACCTACTGCCCGGAGTACTACGCGCCCGACGTTGGCCGCGATACTTCATTCTTTGCCCATCGCCGTGAGGATCGGGTGGTGATCGGTAACGACGTATGGATTGGCCACGGTGTTATCGTCCTGCCCGGCGTGACGGTTGGCGACGGCGCAGTGCTTGCCGCCGGGGCGGTGGTCAGCAAAGACGTGCCGCCGTACACCATCGTTGGGGGTGTGCCGGCAAAACCCATTCGCAGCCGCTTCCCACAGGGAATAGCCGAAAGCCTGCAGCGCATCGCCTGGTGGGACTGGCCGCTGGCGAAATTAATGGCGCACCTGCCGGAATTTCAGTCAGGGGAGACAGCAAGTTTTTGCGCTCGCTGGGACAAGTCGGCCAACTTAGCAGATAAATCTAACTGGTAACTTTTATTTAACCTGAAACCAGTTTTATTCACTGTTTTGAAATTTTTGTGAAGCATTTCATGGAAGCTTACGCGCAGGCTTAAAAATTATTCACTTAATGCCTGTTTTTTGAGCATGCCCGCCCGCCGTGGCGCGTTGAAATGCTTCTTTTGCTATGCGTAAATGGACTTTCGTTCGCCATAAATAAGAAAAAACTATGCAAGCATCCGTTGCCACAACTCTCGATACCGGGGCTGACGCCACGCCCGTAAACTCACGCGGAAAAGTCGTTGTCGCTTCGCTGGTCGGCACGGCCATCGAATTCTTCGACTTCTATATCTATGCCACCGCGGCGGTAATTGTTTTCCCGCACATCTTCTTCCCGCAGGGTGACCCGACGGCCGCCACGCTACAGTCGCTGGCAACGTTCGCTATCGCTTTTGTCGCCCGCCCGATTGGCTCGGCGCTGTTTGGCCACTTCGGCGACCGCGTTGGCCGCAAAGTGACGCTGGTTGCTTCCCTGCTAACGATGGGCGTTTCTACCGTGCTTATCGGCCTGCTGCCGGGTTATGCCACAATTGGTATCTTCGCACCGCTGCTGCTGGCGCTGGCCCGTTTTGGTCAGGGCCTTGGTCTGGGCGGTGAATGGGGCGGCGCAGCTTTACTGGCAACAGAAAACGCCCCGCCGCGCAAGCGCGCGCTGTATGGCTCGTTCCCGCAGCTGGGTGCGCCTATCGGCTTCTTCTTCGCCAACGGCACCTTCCTGCTGCTCTCCTGGCTGCTGACCGACGAGCAGTTCATGTCCTGGGGCTGGCGTGTGCCGTTTATTCTTTCGGCGGTTCTGGTCATTATCGGGCTTTATGTCCGCGTTTCGCTGCATGAAACCCCGGTATTCGCGAAGATTGCTAAAGCCGGCAAGCAGGTTAAAGTGCCGCTGGGCACGCTGCTGACCAAACACCTGAAGGCGACCATCCTCGGCACCTTCATCATGCTGGCAACCTATACGCTGTTCTACATCATGACGGTCTACTCCATGACCTTCAGTACCGCGCCGGTTCCGGCAGGCCTTGGCTTCTCACGCAATGACGTGCTGTGGATGCTGATGATGGCGGTGATTGGCTTTGGCGTGATGGTGCCGATTGCAGGCTACCTGGCGGATGCTTTTGGCCGCCGCAAGAGCATGATAGTGATAACCAGCCTGATGATTCTGTTTGCGCTGTTCGTCTTCCCGCCGCTGCTGGGTTCAGGCAGCCAGGCGCTGGTGATGGCCTACCTGCTGATCGGCCTGAGCCTGATGGGGCTGACCTTTGGCCCGATGGGCGCGCTGCTGCCGGAGATGTTCCCAACGGAAGTCCGCTATACCGGCGCCTCATTCTCCTACAACGTCGCGTCCATTCTTGGCGCTTCCGTCGCACCGTATATCGCGACCTGGCTACAGGCTAACTACGGCCTGTTCTACGTCGGCGTTTATCTGGCCGCGATGTCCGCGCTGACGCTGATTGCGCTGCTGCTGAGCAAAGAGACCCGCCACCAGTCGCTGTAAATTTTACCCTCACCCTCTCCCTAAAAGGGAGAGGGGATGAAGAGAGAAACCTGACCAAAAGGGAAAGGGGACGCTGATTTCCCCCTCGCCCCTTCGTGGAGAGGGCTGGGGTGAGGGGAAGCTTCACTCACTTCTTCATCTGCCCCAAAATCGTTCGGCACTGATTGTCGCTGCCTTCAGAAGGCGAGATCAGCGCGACCAGCGCCGCCGCTGGCGTAACCAGCGTTGCAAGCGCGGCGGCCACCGCACCACGAACAATGAGCGGCCCGGGCTTCACGCCCGCGTCCGGGCTCTTGAACGTGCCGCGCACGTAGAGCGGTGAACGCAGGGTAATAATACGAATCCCTTTGCTCTCCGGGTCGATGGTCAAATCCAGGCGCTCGCTGGCAAAGTTGGTGCTGCCGGTCACGTTGATCAGGGCGTTTTCGGTATCAAAGGCGAAAATCCTCGGCGTCGCGATCCCGTTACGCAAATCCAGGTTCGCGGCGGCGCAGTTTATCCGCACCTCATCGTCGCCAAAAATCTTCCCGACAATATAGTTCCCGACGTTAAGGCCGACGATTTCCATCAGGTTACGGCTGATAAGCCCGTCGTTCATCAGCAGCTTCAGACTACCGTTGCTGGTGCCCAGCAGCGCGGCGACAGAGTTACCACGCCCGCTCAGGTTAGCGTCACCGTTCAGCTCACCGAGCGTTTTCTGCATCGACTCCACCTTCGGCATCAGCTGTTTAAGCTGCAGGCGGCGAGCCTGGATATCCGCTTTCCCCTGCATCGGCTTTTTGTCGCCTTCGAGGTGGATATTCGCATTGATGGTGCCCCCCGCCATGCCGAATTTCAGCGGCTGCAGACGCAGGTCGGCGTTATTCAGGATCACATGGGTCGAGAGGTCGCTAAGCGGCAGCGTTCCGCTGTGCTCGATGCGCTGCCCTTTAAAGCGTACGTCGGCATCCATCACGTTCCATTTATCCGTTTCAAAGCGATCGTAAGGCAGCACTTTGTCGGCGGGCTGCGCCGTGCTGTCGCCCCGCTGCTGTTTGGCTTTTTTCGTTTTCTCGGCGCCCTTCCCGGAGTCCACGCCAATCAGCGGCCCTAAATCGGCCAGCCGCAGCTGCTTAGAGACCAAATCGCCTTCCAGTTTCGGACGAGGTTTGCCCTGGCTGTAGGTCAAAGACCCGTGAATATCGCTGTCGCCAATGCGCCCGTTAAAATCCTGATAACGGAATTCTGAGCCTTTTTCCGAATCTATTTTGGCCAGCAGATGGCCGTCGGTTTCAAACGGTGGCGTATCCGGCAATAAAACGCCGGTCAGCGCGTAAAGGTTACCGAGCGAGTCGCCGGAAAACTTGAGTCTAAGGTCAACGCCACCCATCTTCATCGGGTCATTAACCGTCCCGACAAAAGCCACACGTGAAGTCCCCGAACGCACGTCAGCCTGTACCGGGAACGCACTATCGCTTTCACTGGTCAGCGCCAGCATGCCGCCAATTTTGCCGCTGCCCGCGACCGGCTGGCCGTTGTAATGGCCATTCACCTTCAGGCCAAACACATAATCAGCCGCCTTCGCCGCATCTTTTCCCTGTGGCTTTTGGCCGGAGACTTCACTAAACGGCAGCGGTTTACCCAGCGGGTCGACGAGGATCGTCAATTCCGCCTTTGTCACCTTGTCGTCCACCGCAATCCGGCCTTTATCAAACAGGATGTTATCCAGGCGGAAAGACCAGCTGGACGGTTTTTGGTTGGGATCTTTCGCGTCAGAGCCGGCGAAATTGAAGGTCCAGTTATTGTTTTTTTCCGACAGCCGGATAAGCCGCGCATCAGGTTCAACCAGCTTTATCCAGGGGATGTAAACCGTTTTGGTGAGCAGCGCCAGCGGAGCCAGGGTTGCATCGACTCTCGGCAGATGCACCATGGTAACCTCAGGAATACCAGGCGGGTTGCCAAGGAGAATGTCTTCGGCGTGAACGTGCGGCCACGGTATCCAGCTGCGCCAGCCTGATTCGTCTTTATTGCGTTCCCAAACCACGCCCAGATCGCCACGGATGGCAAAGGGGCGGTTCAGCTCTGTCGAGACTTTTTGGTTGATGGTTGGTTTCAGTCGGTTCCAGTCAAACGTCGCAATCACGACGATCGCCACCACAACCAACAACAAGAAAATCCCGGCGACTACACTGCCAATTTTACCTGTTCTCGTCATCCCTCTTACCTCTCCCGATGCCGGTCTGCCTGACTAAAAGATAGTTCAGCGTGACCAAAACGACATCAGGGGAAGCGAATCAGAACATGTTCAAGGTTTTCGAAAGGGACCGGACGGGAAAGAAAATAGCCTTGTGCTGCATAGGCAGGAGATGACTGGACATCTCGCCATTCATCAATAGTTTCAATGCCTTCCACAATAACGCCTTTACAATATCGGTTCATCAATTGCAGCAGCATGGTAAATAAATTACGCCCTTCATCGCTTTTTCGCAGCATGATGAAAAGTTCTCGTGCCACCTTGATGTAGTCATAGCGCACTTCGCTCAGTGCGGAAAAGTTTGCGAGACCGGTTCCAAAATCATCAAGCCACAGCGGGCCAAACTCGTGCATGCCTGCAAGGGTCGCCGCCTGCGGTAAGTTGATATGCTCAACCAGCTCAAAACGCACCCACGGCAGCCTGGCGATCAAATCGAGGATCGGCTGATGCTGTTTCATCGCAATAAGCGTAGGGCCATCCACATTTACCGATGCCAGGATGTCATGGCCGATAAAGGTCTGTTCCCACGCTTCCAGCAGGCGGAGCTGCTCTTCAACAACGTCAAGACGCTGGCGGCCAGGAATAGAGGAGAAATAGCGATCGGGCGGAATACGTACCTCCGCGTCGCTCGGGTGAGTAACCACCGTTAGCAGTTCAACTGCCATCAATTTCCCGTCTGTTTTATATATCGGCTGAAAAGTGTAACGACGCTGGCATTGCAGCCAAAACCGCCGTTCCTGCAAACTTTCAACGCTCGCCTCAAGCGTATGCAGCCTGTGAGTAATCTGCTTCAACTTCATCTGTACATCCTGTTTGACCTGATGACTCTACGTGGCTCGTCGAAAGGTTATCGGCGTGGCAATAGAGAACTTTATGTTCGCTTTCGCAGCAAAATGTACTACACCGATTTTTGTCACAATCACAATAACCTGGCGCACATCAAAAATTTTCGAAACGCTGTTTTAAAATATTTGACTCAATTTTCACCAGGACGGAGAATGCAAAAAACAGTTTTTTTGTTCATTTCATCATCAGGTTTCCTATGTCTACCCATAAAATTGCCGTCATTGGCGAATGCATGATCGAACTGTCACAGGATGGCGCCCAGCTGCATCGCGGTTTCGGTGGCGACACCTTAAATACCTCTGTCTATCTGGCTCGCCAGGTGGATGACGGTGAGCTTGCCGTGTACTACGTCACCGCCCTTGGCGAGGACAGCTTTAGCCAGCAAATGCTGGACACATGGCGTCAGGAGCGGCTGCACACCGGGCTTATTCAGCGTCTGGAGCATCGCCTTCCAGGCCTTTATTACATCGAGACAGACGCCAGCGGCGAACGCACCTTCTACTACTGGCGAAATGAGGCCGCGGCCCGCTTCTGGCTCGAAAGTGAGCAATCATCTGCTATCTGTGCTGAGCTTGCGCAGTTCGACTATCTCTATCTGAGCGGGATAAGCCTCGCCATTCTCAATGAAGCCAGCCGGGCGAAACTCATGGCGCTGTTGAAAGAAGCCCGCGCCAACGGCTGCAAGGTGATTTTCGATAACAACTACCGCCCACGCCTGTGGGCAAGCCGGGACGAGACACAGCGCGTTTATCAGCAGATGCTGGTCTTTACCGATATCGCTTTCCTGACGCTGGATGATGAAGACTTGCTGTGGGGCACCGCCCCGGCAGACGAGGTGATTCGCCGGACGCACGCAGCAGGCGTAGAAGAAGTGGTGATCAAGCGGGGCGCAGAGCCTTGTCTGGTGTCGGTAAGAGGCGAAAACGTACTCGAAGTCCCCGCCCTTCGCCTGGCGAAAGAAAAAGTTGTGGATACCACCGCAGCAGGGGATTCGTTTAGCGCAGGCTATCTGGCGGTACGTTTAACCGGAGGAACGACAGAAGAGGCCGCGAAACGCGGCCATCTGACGGCAGGAACGGTGATTCAGTATCGCGGGGCGATTATCCCGCTGGAAGCAATGCCCAAATAAGTTGACCCTCACCCTAACCCTCTCCCTGAAAGGGAGAGGGGAAGAAAAGAAAACTTTTACACGAATTCCCCCTCTCCCCTATGGTGAGAGGGTCGCCGTGAGGGGCTGCTCCGGCACTAAGAGGCAGGAGGAATGTCCGAAACATCCTGCTTAGGGTCGTCAGTGACAGGCGGCACAGCGGCCGGCACCATAACCTTATCCCATGTCTCCTGCAGCGCCTTCATGTTGTACTCAGGCTCGCCCTTAGGCTGCAACAATACCAGTGACATCTCCTGTGAGAGCTGCTGGCGTAAATCCTGGTTAAGCATCGACACGGTCAGGCTGTCCAGGAAGTCCTGGCGCAGCTTCTGATACTGCTCTGGGGCAATATCAACAACCTGATTCTGCAGCGAACGCATACGCTGGCTAATCAGGACGTCAGTATCGGTACGCGCGTAGGTGGCGAACAGCTTCGTCAGCTCATTTTTCTTCTGGGCAATCAGCGCGTCAAACTCTTCCTGGGATAAGCCTTTATCACGCACTCTTAGCAGTTCACGCCCCACGCTTGTCAGGCTGGCGTTCAGCTTATCGTTTGGCGATTCAATATTAATCCCGCACTGGGCCCGCAGGTAAAGCACGCGGCAGTCGAAGCTGAGATTCAGGTCTTTGGCGCTGCTTTTGCTTAGATTTTGCTGAACATTCCAGAACAGCGCCTCGCGGGCCAGGTCAGCGCGCCAGTAGCGCAGCAATGCGGCTGATTCACGGATAGGCTGCCACGTGTTATCCCACATCAGTGAAAGCCTATCCTGATGCACGCTGTCGGTCATCAGGCTTACCGGCTCAGGCTTCAAGGGTGAAAGCGTTGGCATCGGCGCGGGCGTTTCACGCTTGCCTTTTAGTTCGCCGAAGGTTTTATTGATTTGCTCCGCCACGTTACGGCTATCAACGTTGCCGACCACGATAAGGGTCATGGCGTCCGGGGTATACCACTTGTCGTAAAACGCTTTCAGCTGCGCGGCATCGACCGGGCGTTTAAGATTCTCCGCCGGGTCATGGCCCAGCAGCGTGGAGCCTTTCAGACGATAACGCCACCAGCTGTCTTTGGTGTTCATCGGCCAGGTGGCCACCATATCCGGCGCGTGCAGCGCAGCGGTAACCGTTCCAGAGGTCACGTCCAGCGACCCGGTGTTGGTCGCCAAAAACGCCAGCGCTTCTTTCAATAAATCATTGCGGTTATTTGGCAGGCTGAGATTAAACAGCGTGAAATCATAAGAGGCGATTGCCGGAGGAAGTGGACGCTCCGGATCGCTGCTTTGATGCCATAAAGAACGCGCCTGGCTTGTCTGCAGGCCGCCGGCCTGCGTCAACACCATACGCGGTAAAAAGTGGCTGTAACCGCTTTGTTGGGCGGTTTCGGTTAGCGAACCGGTATTCACCATCAGGCGAATTTCTACGCGATCGCTTGGCCGCTGGGGAGTGGATAAAACCTGCCACTGGAAGCCGTTAGAAAGCGTTCCCTGTTGCCAGGCCGGGTCCGGCTGGAGTGCTTCTGCCTGCACATTACCGGCGGCTGCCACTAACAGCAATCCGCCAGCTAAAAGTCGAATCTTGGTGCCCTGCATGTGAACCCCTAAAAACAATCCTGGTTAAAAGTAGCACATCGGCGCGGCATTCGACGTCCGCAGACCGACATAGGTGACGTTTCACCAATCCGTTTGACCGCATTTCTACGAAAACGTCACTTAAGAAAGTGAAAAATAGAGAATAAAGACCCTAAATAATTCGAGCTGCAGGTAGGCGACAAGAGCGTGAATCCCGGGAAGCTTACATCAGATAAGTGACCAGGGTTCAGGAGCGCAGTCAACACCCCTGCAGTTTGAAGTATGACGGGTATTAGGGGTAATTATGCAGAGTCGCCCGCAGCAAGGGCAAGTCGCTGCGGGCAATTGGTCGGATTAGTGGGAGACTTCGGTCACTTTTTTGTCGGATTGCGGGTTATCCAGCTGCTGGCGAAGCTGTTTCTCATCCAGCTGTTTCACCCATTTGGCCACGACGACGGTTGCGACACCGTTACCGACCAGGTTGGTCAGGGCTCGGGCTTCGGACATGAAACGGTCGATACCCAGAATCAGCGCCAGGCCCGCGACCGGCAGATGGCCTACCGCAGAGATGGTCGCCGCCAGCACGATGAAGCCGCTTCCTGTTACCCCTGCAGCACCTTTAGAGGAGAGCAGTAGAACAACCAACAGCGTTATCTGGTGGAAGATATCCATATGGCTGTTGGTGGCCTGAGCGATAAACACTGCCGCCATTGTCAGGTAAATCGACGTGCCGTCCAGGTTGAAGGAATACCCCGTTGGAATAACCAGACCGACAACGGATTTGCGGCAGCCCAATTTTTCCATCTTGTCGAGCATACGCGGCAGCACCGACTCGGAAGAGGAGGTACCCAGCACGATCAGCAACTCTTCTTTGATGTAGCGGATGAACTTGAAGATGCTGAAGCCGGTGACGCGAGCAATAGAGCCAAGCACCAGAATCACAAACAGCAGGCAGGTAATGTAGAAGCAGATAATCAGCTGGCCCAGCTGTACCAGAGAGCCCACGCCGTATTTACCGATGGTAAACGCCATCGCACCAAACGCCCCAATCGGCGCCAGACGCATGATCATGTTGATGATGCCGAAGATGACCTGAGAGAAACTTTCGATGACGTTAAAGATCATCTGGCCTTTGTGGCCCAGGCGATGCAGGGCAAAACCAAACAGTACGGCAAACAGCAGGACCTGCAGGATGTTACCGCTGGCAAAGGCACCAATCACGCTGCCTGGAATCACGTCCAGCAGGAACGCAATCACACCCTGCTGCTGCGCTTGCTCAGCGTAAACCGCAACGGCTTTCGCATCCAGCGTCGCCGGGTCAACGTTCATCCCCGCGCCAGGCTGCAGCACGTTGACCACGATAAGCCCGATAATCAGCGCGATGGTGCTGACAATTTCAAAATAGAGTAACGCCACCGCGCCGGTACGGCCCACGGCTTTCATGCTTTCCATGCCAGCGATCCCGGTCACCACGGTACAGAAGATGACGGGCGCAATAATCATTTTAATCAGTTTAACGAACGCGTCGCCAAACGGTTTCATTTGGGCACCCAATTCCGGGTAAAAGTGACCCAGCAAAATGCCGATGGCAATTGCGGTCAGCACCTGAAAATACAGACTTTTGAAGAGTGAGGTTTTCATTAGAGTATCCTTGAACGGAGAGTAACCGCAGAACCGGCTCAGGGACCGGCATGACTGCGGCACTCAACATAACACCCCAAAAAAAAACGCAGAAGTGGCCTCGATCGACTTTGTTAACGCGATTGTTAAAAACTTGAACTGAACCGTTCCAGCTCGTAACATTTGTAACTATTGTTTTTCATTCAGGTAGCAAGGAATTCACTTTCAAACCGATCCAGGGAACAGGCTTTCGCAAACAAGAAGCCCTGCGCGTAGATAACGCCGTGTGCCACCAGCCACTCGCGCTGTGCCTCTTGCTCTACGCCCTCGGCCACCACTTTCAGGTCCAGCGCTTTGGCCATCGCGATGATCACCCCGACCATCGCGTTGTCTTCCGGCAGCCCTTCCACGAAGCTTTTGTCTATCTTCAGCACGTCAATCGGCAGCGCTTTCATGTGGTGCAGATGGCGCAGGCTGGCGTAACCCATACCAAAATCGTCCAGCGCGATGCGCACCCCAGCCTGGCGAAGCGGCCGCAGGATATTCACCGCAGCTTCCGGGTCGTCAATACGGCGGCTTTCGGTCACTTCGAGGATTAACGTGCCAGGCTGAATGCGATAGCGCCTGAGCAGCTCCAGCAACGACGGCACCATGGCTTCATGCAGGAGTTGCAAGGCTGAGAGATTCACACACAACGGCAACATAATGCCCCGGCTCTGCCAGGCAGACAGCGTACGGCAGGACTCTTCGAGGATCCAACTGCCGACGGTTATCATCAACCCGCAGGCCTCAATACGCTCTATCAGCCCTTCCGGCAGGCTCCAGCTACCGTCAGGCTGGCGCTGGCGTAGCAGAACTTCAGCGCTGACCACGCTGCCATCGCGCATATCCACCTGCGGCTGTAGCCAGACGGCAAAATGGTGTTTTTCCAGCCCGCTTAAAATATCGTGTTCTTCGGTCAGACGGCGCTGCGCTTTCTCCATCTGCTCGGGATCGAAAAACTGAATCTGGTTTTTACCGTAGCGGCGAGCGGAAAGCGTGGCCGACGCCGCACGACGGTAGAGTTGCTCAGCACTGAGGCCGACTTTAAACATTGCGATGCCGATGCTGGCGGTCGGTTTCAGTTGAAGCGCCTGAACCGGTAAACGGGCATTGAGCGTTTCCATGATTTGCTGGGCCAGCGTCATGGCATACCACGGGTCGCTTACGCCGTAGAGCAGCAGCCCAAAATCATTCTGGCTGAGCTGAGCGAGCACTCTGTTGGCGGGCAGAACGGCTTTGATTTTTTCCACCAGCGTCAACAGCAGCATCTCCCGCTGCTCTTCATTCAGGACGCCCGCGGCATCCTGCAGGGTTTCACTGCCGATAAGCATCAACGCGCCGTGCTTCTCGTTCACCACCATCTGCTCAATCAGCGCCAGCAGCAGCGCTTTATTTGGCAGCTCGGTCACCGGGTTGTGGGTACCCAGCGTGTTCATCTGCTCCTGAAGACGCAGCGCGACCTGCTGATTGCGGTTATAGCTGCGTACCAGCATGCCAATCTCATCGTCATGATGCAGCGGCGGCAGCGATAGCTGGTGCTCACCCGCCTGCTGGGGGTTAAGGCCATCAAGTTCACGGCTAATTTTACGAATGGGGTGTACCACCAGCCGGTTAATACACCAGCTGATCGCGACGGTCAGAATCAGCGCCAGCAGCAGATAGGTGGTTAGCAGCGTAGAAATCGTGCTGACGATAATGCGATACATGCGCCATGAGTCAGCCTGCAGTACGAGATAAGCCAGCGGCTGCGGGTTAGCCGGGCGCTCCAGCGAATAAAGAGGAAGGGAAATCTGCACCGGCAGCTCGAACACGCGGGCGATCAGCATCGGGATCTGATGTTCCGGCTTAAAGCTAAGCCGCAGCGCCTGAAACTGATTAGGCAACACAACATCCGCACGGCTGATGATGCCGGAAGGTTGAATCTGGTGAAGAATGGCTTCGGCCTGAGGAATATCGGCGCGCAGGATTGCCTCGGACAGCGGAAGGCGTACCGAGTGGGCGATTTTCTCCATTTGCGTGGCGGTGTCGTAGCGGCTTTGCTGTACAAAATGGAACAGCTGAATGACGATAAAAATGAAAATAAATACCAGGGCCACGGCTGACACCATAGCCATCTGTTTTATCGTTAGGGAACGACTGACTCGCAAGCTGACTCTCCGCTTTTGCTTAACCCGCGCCACGCCCGGCATCAGGATATTCTTATGCCCGCAGAGTATACTGCATTGCCACAGTTTTTAATCCTCGGTCCAGGATAATCGGGTAATTCTGCTTATTTGGATAAAATCGCGTCGGATCCAGGCTCAAATGCCGCAGAAGGCGGGCTAACCCGCCGTCTTAGATTGCGCCCGATCAGAAGTCCGCGTAAGGCACCAGCGGCTGAGGCGGCATATCCATATCGCCCTGCCAGCCCGCCATCGAGTAGCGAACGAAAATCAGCGCGTGGCTTGGGGTGTAGTCCTTGGCCTGCTGAATATCAATCCCCGCGCCAATTGACCAGTGCGCGCTGATACGGCGCTCTACCAGCGCCCTGGCCGTATAACCGAAACCGTTACTGCTGCTGGCTGAGAATGGATCGTTACGGTCCGGATAACCATTTGGATCGTCCGGATAGTCGTTAGTGTTGTTTGGCACAAGGTTGCGCAGCGGGTAGCGCATGCCCGCATTGCTGTGAGAATACGACCAGGAGCCGGAAGCGCCCAGTTCCCATGACCAGTTCTCGGTACGTTTACGCCAGGTCACCGGCACGGCAAACGACACGTATTTCTGCGGGCTGTAATAACCGCCCTGGCCGAGGAAGTAGTCGCTAAGGTCTTTTTCATAGTGCCAGACCATATTGGTGAGACCCACGGTCAGCCGCTGATTATTCTCGTTAATCAGCTTGTAGTAGTAGCCGGTCATCCAGCGCACGCGCCAGTTATCGGCAACGTTTTTACCGGTAAACGAGTCTGCGCTCAGGCTAGACCAAACGCCGTTAGCCTCACCTTTGTCGTAGCTCAGGCTAACGCCACCGCCGGTTGCACGAACGCCGCCCCACACGGTGTTGGTATTCGGATCCCGCTGTCCGCCGAAGGAGAGCAGAGAGCTGGAGATTGGGCGTCGGTGTGCATTGACGGTGTAGCCAATCGGCCCGAGGTCGTTGCTGTAGCTAACGCCGCCGACAACGTCCACGACGTCAAAGCCCAGCGGCGTGGTACCAATATCCGTCTGCCAGGTGTCATTTTTCCAGCCAACCGCCAGGCTTGCGCCGTTGGCGTGCTGTTTGGTGCTGCCAAAGCAGTTATGTTCCGCGCAGGTGCCCCAACGCTCGTTGTAGCCCGAGCCGTTATCTTTGAACGACCCAACGTCCATATTGACCATATCGGTGCGGAACCACATGCGCCCGTCGCTGAGCGGCGCATCTACTTCCAGCATCGTGGTGTGTGCTTTTAGATCGGAGTAACCCGGCGTACCGCTGGAGCCCCAGTATTCATGGTCGAGCGTCACGTTCACGTCCTGCTGACGGTAAAGATCGGCGGCGTCGCTACGCACCCCGCGCTTCAGCCAGTCGTCTTTTTCATCGTTGCGGGTAAGGCGGGTGAAGGTATCGTTATCCGCTGGACGTTTCTGAGTAATGCCGGAGGAGACCATTGCATCTTTATAGGTCTCCAGCGCCTGCTGTGGCTGACCGTTTGTGGCCTGGAAGCGCGCAGCATCACGCATCACCAGCGCACTGTCCATGGACGGCGGCTGGCTTTTCGCCGCGACAAGAATCGGGGCATAGGTTTGCGCGGCTTTTTCGTTATCACCCAGAGCGGCCCAGGCATTTGCGACGCGGCGCTGAGTATTGATCGACGGGGCAACGCCCTCCGGGGATGTCTGCAGCTTAGCCAGCAGGTCACGAGCCTGCGGTTTATTGCCTTCGGCGATCAGCACCTCGGTTAAGCCTAACAGCGCGTCTTCGTTATTCGGCGAGCGCTGCAGGACTTTCTGATACTGATTTTTAGCCGCTGTGCGGTCACCGCGCTCGGCGGCCCAGTCAGCCAGCGTCAAATCAATGCGATCGGACGGCGTCTGCTGCTGGAGTAGCGCAATCGCATCTTTTTCTTTCCCGCCGTCACGCAGTCGATTAGCCGTTTGCATCACTTCGTTGAACTGCAGCCGATCGGCAAGCTCGCGAATATTGTCGTTCCACTGCGCTTTTGGCAGCGTGTTGAGGTGGCTTAGCGCCGCCGCATCCTGGTTATTGCCCGAAAGATAAAGACCGTAAGCAAAGACCTGTTCCGCATCGCCGGGCTTACGTTGAGCAAGACCGCGCATCAGGCTGTCTGCCTCGCTGTGCTTCCCGGCGGCGTAGAGATCGTTAGACAAGCGATAGGTTATCCACACGCTGTCCGGGTCGAGTTTTAGCCGCTGACGCTGAACCTCCGCCGCTCTTGCCCACTGCCCCTGGCTTTCCAGCGCGGTAGCCTGCTGCTCCAGGCGTTCACCCGTCAGGCTACGTTCAATATCATCAATGCTTTTGCGCTGGCTAGTGGAAAGGCTTTGAATGTAGGCCGTTGCACGCTCCGGCGACTGGCGGCGATAAACGTTCGCCAGCCCGCGAATTGCGTTGCTGTTACCGCGATCCATTCGCAGGGCCTGCTGGTAATAGCGCTCGGCGCTGGCGTCGTCTTTTTTGGCGACGGCAACATCACCAAAGCCCAGCACCGCATAGCTGTCGGTATTATCAATCGTCTGCGCCTGCTGGTACTTCTGCCGCGCGGCATCAGGGTTATTGGCTTTTAGCTGGGCATCGCCTTGTTCGATAAGCAGCCAGTAGCGGTTGGTTTTTAATAAACTGTCCCACTTTCCACGGTTATCGCTTTCAGGATCCATCTGAATCGCTTTCTCGAACTGCTGTATTGCGAGGGCACGTTTCCCCTGCTGGGAATAAGCCTGCCCCAGCGCGCCCACCACTTCGCTGTCGTTTTGCTTCGCGCTTAACGCCTCTTTCAGCTGTGGGATCGCCTGATTTCCGCGCCCGCCGCCAACATCCTCTAAGCCTTTAGCTCGCGCGAGGAAAGCCGGATCGGCCAACTGTTTTTGCTGCTGTGCGAGGCGATCGCGCGCGCTGGCAACCGTATCGCCCTCGGTAAATATGCCGAGAAACGTCTGCAAAGCGGCAACGCTTTGCGGGCCTGTAGGTAAGCTGTTAATTTGGGAATACCAAAGCGCAGCGGCATCTTCCCGGCTGCTGTTTGACTTCGCCATTTGCTGTAGGACCTGGTACGCCTCAGCGCTGCGGCCGTTGGCAAACATCAGGCGCGCCAGGTTTCCGCGCAGCTCGCCGTTCCCTGGAGCAGCGGCATTAAGCGCTTTTAGCTTATCAATCGCCAGGTTCGTACTGGCAGGACGCTTCGTCATGAGCATCCAATATTCAACCGCCAGCTCGCCCTCAGGCGGGTTGCCATTGAACATTTTTTCATAGGCGGCAATTGCCTGCTCGGTGTGCCCGCTGGTCGCCAACAGCCGAGCCTGCTGCAGCTGCTGACGGCCGTCTGCGCTGGTCAGCATCATGGTAGCCTGCGACTGTTTATATTCATCAGAGCCTGGAGCAAGTTTTGCCAGTCGGTCTAGCTGCTTTTTCGCCCCGGCATTGTCACCCTGGCGTAGCAGATAGCGCATCCGGGCAGAGATAACATCCGGATCGTCGGGCGCCATCAGCTCCAGCCGGGAGAGCGACTGGCGCACGATATCTTCACGCTTGCTGGCCTCCCCCATCCTCACCTGATCAAGCAGCTGCTGTTGAGGCGTCAAGGCGGCCTGAGCCATTGGCATCAGCGCCATACCCAATGAGAGAGTGACTAAACTTAATGAGAACTTGCGCATACCTGACCCCAGCTCGGGATTAATTCACCAAGAGAATTGAAGCGAAAACGTTTTTGATCCCATCCCTGACCAAATAGCGTTAAAACATAGCTGTAATAGGCGTCAGCCTGGGGGAAATTCTGCTCAACCCGCTGGCGCAGCACTTCCCGTGCTTCGCTATCCTGTAAAAAGGGCAGCATGGCGGCGAAGAATCCCACCGGCCCGTTACCCTGAACACTTCCGGTTTGCACATCGACTTTTTCCGGCGGCAAACCTTGTTTAAGCGTCATATCGGCCATCGGCTGGAATGCCTTCAGCAGCCGAGCTTTCTGCGGATCGCTGTCGGCCATCATGCCAACCCACAGGTAAACGCGTATCGCGTCATAGCTGCCGTGGCGGACATCCTCTGCCGTAAACTGCCAGCCTTTGCCTTCAGTCCATTCAGCCCAGTTTGGGGAAAATCCTTTCGGCGCCGTCTCCAGCAGCAGTCTTTGGTTTGCCGCACGCATGGCCGACCAGGGCCCACGGTAGCGAACCATCCGCTGGAGCACCTGCGGCGGGAGGTAACTTGGATTTAGCCGCCAGTCCGGGGCATGATTAAAACCCACCCGCCCCGGCAAAAGCACAAAGCCAAGACCAGGAACGTTAATCACCTCCTCTTTCGCAACACGCTTTAATAGCTGTTCACCAAGGCGCGTATAGGCAGGTTTATGCCACAAACGCCCCGCCTCCAGCAGGCTCCAGACAATCCACATGTCGGCGTCAGAGGCGGAGTTCGTGTCTAAAACCGTCCACGCGTCTTTGTCGTTTTTGCCCCATAACCAGGCGGGCAAGTGGTCTTTTAGCGCCCCTTCGGCAAGGTTGTTTTCCGTCCAGCGCAGCAGCCTGTCGAACATCACCGGATCGTTAGCGGCCAGAGCAAAAAAGAGCGCATAACTCTGGCCTTCTGAGGTGGTAATTTTGCGCTCATCGCTGGGGTCGATAACCCTTCCCTGGTCGCTGATGTAATTTTGTTTAAACTGCTCCCAGGCAGGCCAGGTACAGGCGGCCCGCCCGGTAACGGCTGTTAACATCAGCCCGACCATCAGCAGTACGGCGCTGATTTTCATGGTGATTACTCATCGTCCGGATCGATACGGCGGCGGCTAATAATACGCAGTATGCGCCACAGCACCCAGGCCAGCAGCACCACGCTTATCGCCGCGAAAATAGCCAGCAATACCGGGTGGTTAGCCAACGCGTACCAGATACGCTCGAACCACGGCAGATGGCCAACATAGTAAATATCGCCTACACGAAGGCCATCAACGCCGGACTCACGAATCACCGCAACTGAACCAGAGATAGCCGCACGCTTACCGCTATCATTAAGCGCATTATTCAGCAACTCATAGCCGCGGGGGCTGTCCGCCAGTAACGCGAGGACGCTGCGCTGGTCGTTATACGGCGACTGGAAGCCCACGATAGCGGCCATAGCACCTTTGGAAGTCACCGTGGTTTGGGTATCAGCTGCACGATCTTTTGGATCGGAAACCGTACTCAGCAGCGGCGTCTGGCGAACCGGGGTTTTCACCCAGCTTTGGGCCGCTTCAACCAACAGATCGATGCGTTTGTCATCTTTCAACGTCGGCGGAATAGTGCCGATTATCATGACGTCCGCATCTTTACCCTGAATAGCGCTGCCGTCATCCGTCAGATTGACGTTCACGGCCGGGAAACCGGTCTGGGATCCAATCGTGGCAAGCGTATCCAGCAGCGCGGTCACCTGCGCAGGTTTAGGCTCTTTGCCGACAACCACGATGGTTTGCGAGAGGTCGGCCATACGGCTGAACGGGAAGCCCGCATTGGCAAAGGCACGCAGATCCGGCATCGCAATAAAGTGATGGTAGTTCGAGAAGTCGATCGTCGATTCATCCTCCACCACAACATGGTTTTGTATCGGCTGGAAAGTAATACAGTTTTCTATCGAACCGCCCGGCATCGGGTTCATATACGAGAAGTCAAAGCGGAGCTGGTTGGCGGCCCCCAGACGCAGTGCCGGAATCGACACGTCGGTTTTGCCGTCCAGCAGACCCTGAAGCACCGGCAGGCGAAGCAGCAGCTTGTTGTTCTCTTCGCTCGGCGTCAGGTTGAACGACTGGAGGAACTGGTTGTTCAGGCTGATGTCCATGCGCGAGCTGTCTTTCATCGCTGGCGCGGTGTAGCGATATTTCAGGTTAAGATCGATGCCGTTGCTGCGCAGCAGATACAGATCCGGCGGCAGGTTCATCGTCACACTAATCGCACCCGGTTCCAGCCCGCTGGACTGCAGCTGTTCCTGGTAACCTTTCATCTCGCCAAGCGTCACCGGACGATCGGTTCTCACCCAGTTTGGCGCATCGTAAGGTTGGCGAGGCAACAGCGGCTTCACGTCATCCACGGTCACGCTGCTGCCGCGGAACAGGACGTTACCCTGGGCAATACCTTTTGCCGCCTGAACGAGGTCTTTGTCATCGCGACCCAGAACCACCAGCAGCTTGATATACGGGTTATCCGGGTGGCTCATCATTTCAACGGTTGGCGCCTGAACAGGCGGGCGATCGCGCAGGAAATCCGGGCGCTTATCGTTTGTGGCAAACACGATACCGTTGCTGGTTGGCAGCTGGTTATACAGCACCGGGAAGCGCTGCCCGCGCCACGCCGTGCGGGAACCAAACCATGAGGCAACAATACCTGCCGCTCGCTGCTGCTCAATATCCGGGCTGGCGGCAAAGACCACAGGCAAGGTCAACGGGCGATCGTCACGCGAGTCGAAGAAAGGCACCGGGAAATGCGACAGGTCATTTTGCACCGGCAGGCGCTGGTAGGTCAGCGCAAGTGAACTGCTGCGCCCGACGTCCATCCACAGCGTAGTGCTGGCCGGGTTTTCACAGATGTCGCGGTAGTGGCCGACAAACTCCAGCCGTACGCGGTTAAAATCGGTGATATACAGCGGATCAACAGGCACCTGAGCAAAGGTTTTCTTCCCCAGTTGCTCTCTGGTTACCGGCAGAACGCCCATCAGTTCATCGTTAAGATAGACTTTCAGCTGAGACTGCACCGGCAGCAGCGACGGAGAAGGCGTGTATTCAAGATTCAGCAGCGCTTTAGAGACGATTTCATCCCGACGCATGCCGAACTCAACCCCGCCATTAGGATTCACGCCGGTTAACACCATGCTTCCCGGCGGCGGCGCAATTTGTGCAAAACTCAGTTTCACATCCCGAGAGGGCACATTTTCGGCGACGATAGGCGCATTTGCACCCGGTACACTCGGCATGACTTGCCCCACCGTAGGCGCGTTGTCCGCAGGCGTTGCAGGCACCATCGCTTCCGCCGCGCCCGGAGCAGGCGTAACCACCGCCTGGGTTGCCGTCGCAACGGCCGGGACCGTCGGCGTCGCGTCAGCCGCGCTTGCCACCGTAACAGGCAGGGCGCTAATGCCTACCGCCGCTGCATAAAACCAGGATATTTTTCTTTTCATCGCGTTTTCATCAAATTAAACAGGCTGTTGACAAACCTCAGGCGAAAGAAGAAACACCAGAGAACATCAATTCATAGTTTTCGGTTGCCGGATACAAAGAGGGAAAAACCACGCTTTTTCCCGCTTCAAAAGCAATCTCGTCAGGCCGATGCAGACAAGGTCCGCCGCTTTGCTGGTTCGACGGTTGGGCTGTGCGGAATAAACGACACAATCCAGTCCACCAGCACGGTGAGCGCGTGGAAAACAAACTTCAATGACGGTGGAGCAAACTCCGCCAGGTGCCGGTAACCCCGGAACCCAAGCTTGAGAATATCCAGCAGGCTCTCCAGCGGCTTATCCTCAGGGAAACTGTCCTGCCACAGCGCCCAGGTATCGGCGCGGGCAAAAGTACACTGAATAAAATCAATATGCTGCCGGGTAGTCATCTGTGCCAACTGCAGGCCAGCCTCGTCGCCAAAGACCCTGACGACCTGAGCCGGGAAGAAATACTCCTGCGCACCACGTTTCAGCAGCAGGTTAACTTTTTGCCCTTCCAGCACCTGCGCTGGCCCATGGATCTTGATGCCCACCCCGCCGTCTGAATAATCATGCACGGTGCAAGGGAAAAGATGCCCGTCTTCACGCGCCAGCGCCGCAGGCATGGCAATTTCAACACGGTGCGCGCGCCTGACTTGCTTGCTCTCAACCGAGACCGCCACCGCTCCACCGAGGATGATAAGGTTGTAGAACACCCACAGCAGGCTCACGACCACCGTTAACGCTTCGTTTTCCGGACCATAGAAGAAACGCCATGCCCCAACGGCAACGCCCAGAAGATTTATCAGCACCAGCACCAGATACGGGCGTGTAATCACCCAATCCACGTACTCGTTTTCAACCAGCCCGCCTTTCGCGGTAACATTGAACTTCCCTTTGTGCGGGTTAAACAGCGCCACCAGCGTAGGCTGGGCGATATACCAGGCCAGCACCGTTTCATAGATTTCACTCCAGAACGAATGGCGGTACTTGCCCTGAATTTTTGAGTTCGTCAGGCTGGCATGGATCATGTGCGGCAGAACAAACAGCGCAATCATGATTGCCGGGGCGTAAATGATATAGGCGTGAAACAGCAGGAACGCCAGCGGTGCCGTCAGGAAGATAAGTCGCGGGACCCCTGAAAGGAAGTGGAACATGGCGTTGGCGTAACAGAGCCGCTGAGCAAACTTCAGCCCTTTCCCAAAGAACGGGTTATCGAGGCGGAAAATCTGCGTCATGCCGCGCGCCCAGCGAATACGCTGGCCAATGTGTGCCGAAAGGCTTTCCGTCGCCAGCCCGGCCGCCTGCGGAATACGCAAGTAAGCTGAGGTGTAGCCGCGTCGGTGCAGACGCAGTGAAGTGTGCGCATCCTCGGTCACGGTTTCAACGGCAATACCGCCAATTTCGTCCAGTGGGCCACGACGGATCACCGCACAAGAGCCACAGAAGAACGTGGCATCCCACATGTCGTTGCCGTCCTGCGCCAGCCCGTAGAACAGCGTGCCTTCGTTTGGCGTTTTGCGAAAACGCCCAAGGTTGCGCTCAAACGGATCGGGCGAGAAGAAGTGGTGCGGCGTCTGCATCATCGCCAGCTGTTTCTCTTTGAAGAACCAGCCCATTGTGAGCTGCAGGAAGGAACGCGTGGGCACGTGGTCGCAGTCGAATATGGCGACGAAGTCGCCTTTCGCATGCTTCAGCGCGTTGTTAATATTCCCGGCTTTGGCGTGCTCGTGCGTTGGACGGGCGATGTAATTCACCCCCACCATCTCGGCAAACTGCTTAAACTCATCACGCCCGCCGTCGTCCAGAATCCAGATATTCAACTTGTCCTTCGGCCAGTCAATGCCCAACGAGGCATAGATTGTCCCTTTCACCACGTGCAGTTCTTCGTTGTAGGTCGGAACAAAAATATCCACAACTGGCCAGGTGCTCATGTCTTTTGGCATCGGTACCGGCTGGCGGTTAAGTGGCCACACAACCTGGAAATACCCCATCACCAGCACCAGCCAGGCATACGTCTCGGCAAACAGCAGCACCAAACCGAAGACCAGGCTAACCGGATCGTTCCAGTTTAGAGTTGATGTGTAGCGCCACCAGATGTAGCGACAGGAAACGGTGAGCGACAGCACAATCAGCATCAAGGCGGCAAAACGCCCAGGTAACCGGCGAACCAGCAGCGCCACACCCCACAGCAGCATCAGGAAAATGAACTGTGCCAGCGGGTTGAAAGGCTGAGTGATACAAAGCAGAGCGAGAATGGCGGAAAACACCACGATCACACCCAGAATGATACGCCGGGCGGTGTGGCTGATGTGGCCAAGCTCTTTCTTCTCTTCAAGATGCTGCGTACGGTTGCTAAAGTTTTCCGGCAGTTTGTTGAGCCAGCCATGCCAGCTCTCGCGCCATGCCTGCATCCGGTCGAACGACCGTATACGCGGGCGCCCGGTTTGTTTGCTGGCACGAAGCAGCAGCCACAGGCTTTGGATACCGTAACGCACCGCGTCCAGCGGGCGTGGCCGGTCGGGATTAATATGCGGGTAAAACCGACCATGCTCAGCGCGTATGCGGCCCCAGCGCTCCCCTTCAAGCGGCAGGAAAGACCAGGCAAGAATAAAGACGATACAGCCCAACACTGCGCTAAACGGTGGAGCGCCGTTGCGACGAAAAGTACGGTAACGCTCTCCCAACCGCTGACGGGCAGCAGGGAGCAACAGCCACGACGCCAGGTTACTCATGCTTTTTCCCTGAAAGATTCAGCAGACACCAATTGGCGAGCGTCATAATTTCTTCGGCGATAAGCGAGTCGGGGCGATATTCACCAAGCGGCTGTTTTACCGCCGCGCTTTCCGCCATCGCTTCATCCCGATGGAGAATAATAGGGATCATCGCCTGTTGGCTCTGCAGCCAGATTTGGTAGATATCGTCCTGCAGCTGGCTGGCGACCAACAGGTAGTTCACCAGTAAATGCGCCCCTGAGGCAACGCCTGCTGATGCAATCGGATATGGCAGTTAGTGTCCGGCTTGACTACCGTCAGAACGCTATCTGTCTGCGCCAAAAGCTGACGAGTCAATGACTTAAAACCGTGGGGCAAATCCAGCAAAATCCATTGGTATTGCTGGCTCGCTTTCAGGTCAGCAAGGAAATGGCTGAACTGCCCGAGCGCTTTTTCCACCGTCTCGAACGTTTCATGCTCTGCCGGGCTCAGTTGGCCAAACGGCAGCACGTCGAGATGACGGGTATAGCGCCAGGCGCTTTTGCGCCAGTCCTGATTGTCCAGCATGGCGCGCGCCCAGCCCTGAGGCTCTGCGAAATCAATATTATAAAACATGCGCAGCAGGTTATCTGGCGAGGCATCGATTACCAGCACAGTCTCACCAAGCTGCTGTAACGACCAGGCAAGCGCCGCGGTGATAGAGGTCGTCCCGACGCCACCACGCAACCCCTGCAACCCAATGACAGCCATCAGGCCTACTCCCTATTGTTGCGTGAATTCTGCCAGCAACGGCCAACGCTTAATTGCTGCCGCCAGCTGTTCCTGCTGCGATATATCGGTGTAATCTATTTCCGGCAGTGAGAATGCTTTACTTAATGCCAGAAAGTCATTTTGGAAGGCATAAACAAGCTTTTTTTCCTGAACATCGCCAGTCTCTTCATCTTGCATTTTGGTTGTCATCCCTTAGCCGGGTTTCGCTACCAGCGATAACGGTAAATGTCCGGAAAACGAAAAATGTTTTACAATGCTAAAACTGATGCTGTTTATTTTCAATGGTAGGTTTCTTTCTTAGCTTACGCTAGTAAACTGACATACATACTAATTTATATCCAGGGGACGCCATGGAACCCATATTTTCGCTTGGCATCCGTTCATTATGGAACGAATTGAGCCATATGCCTGCTGGTGGCGTCTGGTGGCTGAACGTCGATCATCAGAATGATGCAATAAACCTTGTTAATCAAACTGTTATCTCACAACAACAGGATGCAAACGTTGCCGTAATTACGATGTCGGCACAGCCAAAACAAGCGATAAAGCTCGATCCAACTACAGGGCCGGAAAAAATACGCCTTTTTTCAATGCCCTCATCTATCAATGGACTGAACTCGCTACGTCGCGATCTGATGTGCAGTATTAATCCTGAAAACTATTTTTTTATACTCTTAAGTTCAGACAACGCCTGGGAGAATATATCGACAGCGGATCTGAGGCATTGGATCTCCGCGATGGCCAAATGGACAACGCGCAATAAGTGCAGCCTGCTGTTTGTGAATGTTGGGAATAATAATGACAAACAATTCTCATTATTGGTCAACGAACACCGCAACCTTTCCGGTCTTGCCAGCCTGCGAGCGCAAAGTGATATCCATCGTTTTGATGTGGCTTTTTGGTGTAATGAAAAAGGCGTCACCGCCGATCAGCAACTGAATGTGCATTGGCAAAATGGAACATGGTACGTTGTGGAAAACGCCGAAAACGCCCCTCAGCCACGCAGCGATGAAAAGCGGGTGCTAAGCCACATTGCCGTGTTGGAAGGTGCCCCTGCCCTCTCTGAAAACTGGCAGCTTTTTGATAACAATGAACAGCTGTTTGAAGCCGCGCGAACCGCGCAGGCCGCCACCATTATTTTTTCTCTCACGCAAAACGGCCAAATCAATAGCATCGCCCGGCAGATTCACTCGCTTCGCCGCCAACGCGGAAGTGCGCTAAAACTGATCGTCCGCGAAAATCAGGCCAGCCTGCGAGCCACCGATGAAAGGCTGCTGCTTGGCTGCGGCGCAACGCTGATTATTCCGTGGAACGCGCCGCTTTCACGCTGCCTGACGATGATTGAAAGCGTTCAGGGCGCGAAGTTTACCCGCCATGTGCCGGAAGACATCAGCGTATTGATAGACCAAATGCAGCCGCTGAAGCTGCGCGGCTATCAGCCTTGGGACGTCTTCTGTAGCGGCATCAGCACGCTAATGAACAATGCACTACTGCCGGAAGATGGCAAAGGCGTGATGGTGGCTCTACGCCCGGTTCCTGGGCTGCGCGTTGAACAGGCGCTGACCCTGTGCCGACCCAATCGTATGGGGGATGTTGTCACTCTCGGCGAAAACCGCCTGGTACTGTTCCTTTCCTTTTGCCGAATTAACGATCTCGATACCGCACTGAATCACATTTTCCCCCTGCCGGTGAATGACATTTTCACCAACCGCATGGTGTGGTTCGAAGACAGCCAGATTGCCGCCGAGATCTTACAAATGCAGGCCATGCGCCCGGAAAAATGGGCGAAACCGCTTGCCGCAACGCTTGATCTGAACGCCGTACGTCAAGTCAGGCATGAGGGCCAAGGGTGGCGTCGCCAGCCAACCCCGATCGCGCTACTGGATGAAACACCGGGGGAGCAGACACAATGATGAATATCACCGACATCATCCAGCTGGTTGTGCTTTGCGCGATTATTTTTATTCCGCTAGGCTATACCGCTCACCGCTGGCTTCCCCGTCTTACCGCTTCGGTACGGCTGATGTTTTTAAAACCACGCTACGTTAAACCGGCCGGAACGCTGCGCCGAACATCCGTCAAGGCAGACCATCAACATGACTAATCACTCTCAAACGGCAAAGTCGCCAGCGTATTTTATGCAGTACTGGCGTGGCCTGGGTGGCTGGAACTACTACTTCCTGTTGAAGTTCGGGCTGCTGTGGACCGGCTATCTTAATTTTCACCCGCTGGCAAACCTGGTCTTTCTGGCCTTTTTGCTGTTCCCGCTGCCGCCGCTAAAGCTGCACAAACTGCGTAACTGGATAGCCCTGCCGGTGGGGATTGGCCTGTTCTGGCACGATACCTGGCTGCCGGGACCTGACAGCATCATGAGCCAGGGCTCACAGGTTGTTGGCTTCAGCGCGGACTACCTTATCGATCTGGTCACCCGCTTTATTAACTGGCAAATGATCGGGGCAGCGTTTGTCCTGCTGGTCGCCTGGCTTTTTATTTCACAGTGGCTGCGCGTCACGGTCTTTGTCGTGGCTATTCTGGTGTGGCTGAACCTGTTAACGGTGGCCGGCCCGGCTATCTCTTTGCTGCCGTCGACGTCACAGACGACAGCGTCCGTTAACGCGGGCGGTAAGGCTGCCGGGGCAACGGCTGCCGGCAATACGCTGGCCCCGGTACCCGGCGATATCCCGGCGCAAACGGCGCCGCCGACCAGCGATAACATTACCGCATGGCTTAACAGCTTCTATGCCAGCGAAGCCAAGCGGCAGACTAAATTCCCTGACGCACTGCCTGCTGACGCTCAGCCTTTTGAGCTGCTGATCATTAATATCTGCTCGCTCTCATGGTCCGACATCGAAGCGGTCGGCCTCAGTTCGCACCCGCTGTGGAAGCACTTCGATATTCTGTTCAAAAACTTCAACTCGGCCACCTCCTACAGCGGCCCGGCGGCCATTCGCCTGCTCCGCGCCAGCTGTGGCCAGTCCTCGCACAAGAATCTGTATGAGCCGGCCGGTAACCAGTGTTATCTGTTCGATGACCTTGCGCGCCTTGGCTTTAAACAGCAGTTGATGCTGGATCACAACGGCGTTTTCGGTAACTTCCTGAAAGAAGTGCGTGAATACGGCGGCATTCAGGTGCCATTGATGGATCAAAGCGGCCTGCCAAGCGACCTGCTGGCGTTCGATAATTCACCGATCTACGACGACACGGCTGTGCTCCACCGTTGGCTGGAGGGCGAGCAGAAAGACGGGACAAACCCGCGTACTGCCACCTTCTACAACCTGGTCCCACTGCACGACGGCAACCACTATCCGGGGAACAGCAAACCTGCGGACTATAAAGCGCGTGCGCAGAAGTTGTTTGATGAGCTGGATTCCTTCCTGACGGAGCTTGAAAAGTCGAACCGTAAAATCATGGTTGTGATTGTGCCGGAACACGGCGCGGCGCTGAAAGGTGACAAGATGCAGGTTTCAGGGCTGCGTGATATTCCAAGTCCTGATATCACTCACGTTCCGGCCGGCGTAAAATTCATCGGCATGAAGGCACCACACGGTGGCGATGCTATTGAAATCAACCAGCCAAGCAGCTATCTGGCGATTTCAGAGCTGGTTTCCCGCTCGGTGGACGGCAAGAACTTTGTCGCAGACCAGGTCGACTGGAACGCGTTGACCAGCAACCTGCCGCAAACTGCCCCGATTTCAGAAAATGCCACGGCGGTTGTGCTGAAGTACCAGAATAAGCCTTATGTCCGTCTCAGCGGCGGCGACTGGGTGCCTTACCCGCAATAATACGAACGTTTAGATGACCAAAAACCGGCGCTCAGGCGCCGGTTTTTTTGCTACGATAAAAAAATAATCTCTTGTAGCAGCGGCGAGAGATGTAGATTTTCGCCGAGCGAGAGATTACCCCAAAGGACTCAGGGTGATTTCTACGCGGCGGTTTTGCGCTTTGCCTTCCGCAGTGCTGTTGCTGGCGATAGGGTTCGCCGGGCCTGCACCGGAGGTGCGAATACGGCTCGCGTCAACGCCCTGGGTAATCAGCGCGCTGCCGACGCCGTCCGCACGCTGCTGTGACAGCCGCATATTCAGCTCTTTGCTACCGGTGCTGTCGGTATAGCCGACCACATTAACCGCTGTTTTTGGGTACTCTTTCAGCACCATCGCCACGCCGGTCAGGGTATTGGTCCCCGCCGGTTTCAGCGTGGCACTGCTGCTGTCGAAGGTGACGTTGTTCGGCATATTCAGCACGATGTTGTCGCCGTTACGGGTCACGCTAACGCCGGTGCCGCGCATTTTGTCGCGCAGCCTGGCCTCCTGCACATCCATATAATAGCCGGCACCACCACCGAGCGCTGCGCCTGCGGCAGCGCCGATCAGCGCGCCTTTACCCCGGTCTTTCTTGGACGAAGAGAGGACGCCTACACCCGCCCCCACCAGAGAGCCAATCCCGGCTCCAATGCCTGATTTACCGGCCTGGCTTTCACCGGTGTACGGGTTGGTCGTACAACCGGAAACCGCTAAGGTGCCGCACACGATGGCGGCCACGATCATGACGCGTTTTTTCATCTTATTTCCTTCAATCCTTATTCATCCTTTGCCGTATACGAGCCCGACGATTGATTATGACGATAATTCGTGTAGAAAATTCCGGTAAGTATTCTGAATAGTTGTCACAAATTGAGTGGGTATAGCCCACCGCCTGCAATCGCGGAGCCCAAATTGGCCAATTCATCCTCTTCACGTAAACAGATCCTCACGGCCGCCCACTGGGGGCCCATGCTGGTCGAAACCGACGGAGAACGTGTTTATCGCTCTCGCGGCGCGCTTGAAACCGATCATCAAAACTCGCTGCAAAGCGCGGTGCCGGATCAGGTCCATAGCAAAGCGCGCGTCGCGTTTCCTATGGCGCGAAAAGGCTTTCTGGCCTCGCCGGATAAGCCACAGGGCGTTCGCGGCAAAGATGACTATGTGCGCATTAGCTGGGATGACGCGCTGACGCTGATTCACCGGCAGCACAAACGCATTAGGGAGAACTACGGCCCGGCGGCCGTTTTCGCAGGCTCCTACGGCTGGCGCTCCAACGGCGTGCTGCACAAAGCCTCCACGCTGCTTCAGCGCTATATGAGCCTGGCAGGCGGCTATACCGGGCATTCAGGTGACTACTCGACCGGTGCCGCGCAGGTGATCATGCCCTACGTGGTCGGCTCCAACGAAGTTTACCAGCAGCAGACCAGCTGGCCGCTGCTGCTTGAGAACAGCGACGTGGTGGTGCTATGGAGCGCGAACCCGCTTAACACGCTGAAAATCGCCTGGAATGCCAGCGACGAACAGGGCGTGAAGTACTTCGAGCAGCTGAAAAACAGCGGCAAAACGATTATCGCCATCGACCCGATGCGTTCAGAAACCGTCGGCTTCTTCGGGGCTCGCGCCGAATGGATCGCCCCGCATATGGGCACCGACGTAGCGCTAATGCTCGGCATTGCCCACACGCTGGTTGTCCGTGGCAGGCATGATACGGCTTTCCTCGCCCGCTGCACCTATGGCTACGACAAGTTTGAAGCCTACCTGCTCGGCAAGACCGATAGCCTTCCGAAAAGCGCGGCCTGGGCCGCCGGGATCTGCGGTATTCCGGCGGACACAATCGAAAAACTGGCGGATCTTTTCAGCCACAAGCGCACCATGCTGATGGCCGGTTGGGGCATGCAACGCCAGCAGTACGGCGAACAAAAGCACTGGATGCTGGTCACGCTGGCGGCGATGCTGGGCCAGATAGGCACTCCGGGGGGCGGCTTCGGTCTCTCCTACCATTTTGCCAACGGTGGTAATCCGACGCGCAGCGCGGCCGTGCTCGGCTCGCTACAGGGCTCGCTTGCTGGCGGAACTGACAATCCCCGTGGCGCGTATCGTCGAGGCGCTGGAAAATCCGGGGGTGGCCTATCAGCATAACGGCAGACAGCACATCTTCCCGGATATCCGCATGCTCTGGTGGGCAGGCGGCAGCAATTTTACTCACCATCAGGACACTAACCGCCTTGCGGCCGCCTGGCAAAAGCCGGAGCTGATCGTTATCTCCGAGTGTTTCTGGACGGCGGCGGCAAAACACGCCGATATCGTTCTGCCGGTGACCACGTCGTTCGAGCGCAACGACATGACGATGACCGGGGATTACAGTAACCAACACCTTGTGCCGATGAAGCAGGTGGTTTCCCCGCAGGGCGAGGCGCGGAACGATTTTGATATCTTTGCAGAGCTGAGCGAAAAATGGGAAGCAGGCGGTAAAGCACGGTTCAGCGAAGGGAAAAGCGAGCTTGAATGGCTGGAGACTTTCTATGATATTGCCCGTCAGCGAGGGGCTGTACAACGGATCGAACTGCCAGAATTTAGCGATTTCTGGGAAGCTAACCAGCTGATAGAAATGCCAGAAAATGAGAAGAATGCGGAATTTATTCGCTTCTCAGCTTTCCGTGACGATCCTGAAGCGAACCCGCTCAAAACGCCGAGCGGTAAAATTGAGATCTATTCCGAGCGCATCGCCAGCTTTGGCTACGCAGACTGCCCGCCGCACCCAAGCTGGCTGGCACCGGACGAATGGCAGGGCAACGCCGCCTCCGGTCAGCTGCAGCTGCTCTCATCTCATCCGGCGCACCGTCTGCACAGCCAGCTAAACTACGCCGCACTGCGCGATCGGTATGCGATAGCGGGACGTGAACCTATTACGCTGCATCCGTTTGACGCCAAAGCACGCGGCATTGAGCACGGCGATTTAGTGCGGGTATGGAACGCTCGCGGGCAGGTGTTGGTGGGCGCTCAGGTTACCGATGGCATCAGGCCCGGCGTGGTCTGTATCCACCAGGGCGCATGGCCCGATCTGGACGAAGATAACCTGTGCAAAAACGGCGCGGTTAACGTACTCACGATGGATATTCCGTCTTCACGGCTGGCTAACGGCTGCGCGGCAAACAACTCCCTCGTCTGGGCAGAGAAATTTACCGGTCCGGCACCTGCTGTGACGGCGTTTGATCCGCCTGCCAGCCCATGATCCACGTCGGGTGCTGCGTCTCTTCCTGCCACGCGCCCTCTTCTATGCGAAAGCCGTGGCGGTGATAGAAATGCACCGCCTGGCGATTTTTCTGGTACACCTCGAGGCTCAAGGCCGTGTATTCCTCTTTGGCCTTCTCCAGCAGCTTGCCGCCGATACCTTGCCCCGTGCAGGCAGGCGCCACGAACAGCGCACCGATAAACTGCTTCTCCATGACGCTGATAAACCCCACCAGCCGTCCCTCATGCAGATACACCCACGTTTTTGACTGCGGGATATACACATTGCGCACCAGATTCACGCTCTCATGCCAGTAGCTTTCCGCGATAAACGGATGACCGTCGATCGTGCTCTCAAGCCAGAGCGCCATCAGCGCATCCATTTCCACGGCGTTAAATGGCCTGATCATTGGCGATAATCTGGGTGGCAGAAGCAGCCGGTCAGGTGATCATTGACCAGGCCACAGGCCTGCATAAACGAATAGCAGATTGTCGAGCCCACGAACTTAAAGCCACGCTTCTTCAAGGCCTTAGACAAGGCATCTGACGTTGGCGTGAAGGCCGGGACCTCGCTGAGCGAGGCGGCATGCGACACCTGCGGCTTATTCTCTACGAACGCCCAGACGAACGCCGGGAATTTCTCACCGTTGGCCTCCATCGCAAGAAAAGCTTTAGCGTTAGTAATAATGGCCTCAATTTTCCCACGGTGACGAATAATCCCGGCATCCTGCATCAGCTCATCGACCTCTTCCGGCTGAATGAGCGCTACGGCATACGGGTCGAAATTTCTGAAGCGCTTACGGTAGTTTTCGCGCTTCTTCAGCACGGTTATCCACGATAGCCCGGCCTGTTGTCCTTCAAGGCAGATCATTTCGAACAGCTTTTGCCCGTCGGTGACCGGCACGCCCCACTCTTTATCGTGATATTCAAGATACAGCGGGTCCTGAGTAACCCAGCCACAACGCTCCATATCCCTCTCCCTCATCACTTTCCGCATAGCGGGCAAATTAGTTGATCAGACAATAGTGAATACGGCGAGTTTCGCAACCCTAAAGGAGATCAAAGAAAAGTCATTTAGTGCAGGTGATTTTGCAAACTGTTAACCATGTCTCATTTATGATTTAACATTTACTATACAGCAATCACGCACAATACAATGATAGCAAGCACTAACAAACAAATTCAGAAAGGGTCATTGAAGGCCGTTCATACCTTCCCCAATGCATTTCATTCCGTTCTCCACGCATTTCATGCCGTTTTTTCCTGGAATAAACGGCGCTTCGCTATCGTAGGCGGCAGATAACTTCCCTTAGATTCGCAGGACATCTGCCATGAATACTGCCACCTACAACCGTACTCGCTGGTTAACCCTCATCGGGACCATCATTACTCAGTTCGCACTGGGTTCCGTTTATACCTGGAGCCTGTTCAACGGCGCGCTGTCCCAGAAGCTGGACGCGCCCATCAGCCAGGTCGCGTTCTCCTTCGGTCTGCTAAGCCTCGGCCTCGCCATCTCCTCTTCCGTTGCCGGTAAACTGCAGGACCGCTTTGGCGTGCGTAAGGTCACTATGGCGGCGGGCGTACTGCTCGGTGCCGGGCTGTTCTTCACCGCGCACGCCAACAACCTGATGATGCTGTGGCTCACCGCAGGCGTACTGGTTGGCCTGGCAGACGGCGCGGGCTATCTGTTAACGCTTTCCAACTGCGTGAAATGGTTCCCGGAGCGTAAGGGGCTGATCTCCGCCTTCTCCATTGGTGCCTATGGCCTCGGCAGCCTCGGTTTTAAATACATCGATACTCATTTGCTGGCAGCCTACGGCCTCGAAAACACCTTTATGATTTGGGGCGGCCTGGCGATGGTCATGGTGCTGTTCGGCGCCACCATGATGAAAGATGCTCCGCTGCAGGAAACCAAAACCGCAAACGGCGCGGCGAAAACAGACTTCACCCTGGCGGAATCTATGCGTCAGCCACAGTACTGGATGCTGGCGCTGATGTTCCTGACCGCCTGCATGAGCGGCCTGTACGTTATCGGCGTAGCAAAAGATATCGCGCAGGGCATGGTGCACCTGGATGCAATGTCCGCCGCCAATGCGGTCACCGTCATTTCCATCGCAAACCTCAGCGGCCGTCTTGTACTCGGTATCCTCTCCGATAAAATCGCCCGTATTCGCGTGATTACGATTGGCCAGGTGATTTCATTGGTCGGTATGGCAGCCCTGCTGTTTGCTCCGCTCAACGAGCTGACGTTCTTTGCGGCCATCGCCTGCGTTGCCTTTAACTTTGGCGGCACCATCACCGTATACCCTTCTCTGGTAAGCGAGTTCTTTGGCCTGAACAACCTGACCAAAAACTACGGTGTGATTTACCTGGGCTTCGGTATCGGCAGTATCTGCGGCTCCATCATCGCCTCGCTGTTCGGCGGCTTCTACGTAACCTTCTGCGTCATCTTCGCCCTGCTGATTCTGTCTCTGGCAATCTCCACCACAATTCGACAGCCGGTTCGTGCCGTGCTGAGCCACAAACACGCACATGCCTGATTCAATATATTAAGGCCGCCTGTTCGGGCGGCTTTCTTTGTTTATTTTCCCTGTTTGCCCTTATTTCAATGCGACGCGTAGCAATATTGATGTAACGTTAAGCGTTATCACCCGGCCATCGCAGATCGCCTTCTTGTCGTGTAAATATTGGGCCTAATCGCCATATACGACGATACTTTCTCCCCCTGCTGTGCTCTACTAGCCGCCGTTCGAGTTTTGACCCGGATCCAGGAATTTTCCACGATTCACGACTAATTCAAACTCATTAAGAACTCCGCGCCAACACCATGGTCTGATTAGCGCTTATATATTTATATCGCCAGGATACCCTGCATGAATTACTTTAAAACAATGTCCCAGCAGAAATTATGTTTACTGCTCGGCGTGTACATTGGTTGGTTTTTAAATATTTCGGTCTTCTATCAACGATTTGATAGTCGTGCACAAGTTTTCATCGCCTGGAAAGGTCTTGCTGCCGCAACAGAATTTTTCGCCTGCCTGCTGGTCACCTTTTTCCTGCTCCGCCTGCTGTCAATATTTGGCCGCAATCTCTGGCGCCTCCTGGCAACCTTCGTGGTGCTGTGTTCGGTGGCAGCCAGCTACTACATGACCTTCTTCAACGTGGTGATCGGCTACGGCATTATTGCCTCGGTCATGACTACCGATATCGACCTTTCAAAAGAAGTGGTTGGTTATCACTTTGCCATCTGGATGGTATTAGTCAGCATTATTCCGCTGTACCTGATCTGGGCAAACAAATCACAGGATACGCTGCTTCAGCAGTTGAAAACCCCCGGCCAGCGCATTAAGAACATCGCTATTGTCGTCGCGGCAGGTTTACTTGTTTGGGCGCCGCTGCGTACGCTTGGTGAAATGCAATCCAGCGACGAACGTGGTTCAACGACCGACATGGCAAGCTATGGCGGCGTGGTCGCGAGTTCGTATGTCCCGGTGAATTGGGTCTCCTCGCTTGGCCTGTTTGCCTGGGCAAAAGCCGACGAGTCTGACGGTAACGGCTCGCTGATGAACCCGACGAAGAAATTCACCTACGTCACGCCTCCGGGCCTGGACGATACCTACGTGGTGTTTATTATCGGCGAGACAACACGCTGGGATCACATGGGCCTGCTTGGCTACGATCGCGATACCACGCCAAAACTGTCTAAAGAGAAAAACCTGGTGGCTTTCCACGGCCAGTCCTGCGACACCGCCACCAAGCTTTCGCTACGCTGCATGTTCGTGCGGGAAGGCGGAACCGAGGATAACCCTCAGCGTACATTGAAAGAGCAGAACGTTTTTGCGGTACTAAAACAGCTGGGCTTTAGCTCCGACCTGTATGCCATGCAGAGCGAAGTGTGGTTCTACAAAAACGCCATGCCGGACAGCTTAGCTTTCCGCGAGCAGATTGCCGCTGAGCCGCGCAACCGTGGTAAAACCGTGGACGATATGCTGCTGGTTGAAGAGATGAAGCAATCACTCAATCAGAATCCTGACGGCAAGCATCTGATTATCCTGCACACCAAGGGTTCCCACTTCTCCTACGCCCAGCGCTACCCGCGCAGCTTTGCGAAATGGACACCGGAGTGCATCAACATCAATAACGGCGGTTGCCCAAAGGAAAACTTGATCAACGCCTTTGATAACTCGGTGCTGTACATTGATACGATGATCGACAGCGTGATCGACCAGGTACGTGATAAAAAGGCGATTGTGTTCTACGCCGCAGACCACGGCGAGTCCATCAGCGATTCTATGCACCTGCACGGCACGCCGCGTGAGATGGCACCGCCTGAGCAGTTCCGCGTCCCGCTGATGATTTGGGCCTCGGACAAGTATCTGGAAAACCCAACGTTCGCCGAGTCCTTCAGGCATTTGCAGGAACAGGCAAAAATGAAGATTCCGCACCGCCACGTTGAGCTCTACGACACGATCCTCGGCTGCCTGGGGTATACCTCACCAAACGGCGGGATTAACGAGAACAACAACTGGTGTCACGTTCCAAATAAAGCCGCGAAATAATCTTTTCCGCAGCCTGTCGTCTTCATTAAAAGGATCGGCATTCAATAAAACACCTCGCAACGCGGGGTGTTTTCTCTTTTATCGTCACTATTTTTTAACTTCGTGCCCTGCCATTTTTACCCGTGATGGCCCACATCAATTCATCGTGTTTGGTTATGGAAAACCGTGGTTTTTTGCGCCATCGCTTATGATGAGGGACAGCATTTTCCGCTGTGGGCGATACAGATCACAAAATAAATCGTGCAACAATTCATCATTTAACACAAAAATTTACCGATTCATGACAACCCATTCTCGCTATAGGTTGCAAATTAATCAGCGTAATATTCTGGTAACAAGCCTGTAGCATAATTTTCCCTGCTGGAAATACCCTTTGAAGGTTTTTTTAATCTTTGCCCGTGAAATCCCACCCTGCTTGTAAATCCCCGATACCTGTATTGACGTTTCCTTAATCTGTTGACAGATTGTAGGACGAGAGGGGCTATTTACGGACCGTCTGTGCTACCTCCATGCATGACTCGCGAAAGGAACTGCTGGCCTCACCATCGCCTCCGGGCACACCGTACCGACCACCCACAAATAACAATGGTCAGACGGTTACAAAACACAACACGACACATAATTGGAGCAGAATAATGAGTATTTCCTTGAAGAAGTCAGGGATGCTGAAATTTGGTCTGAGCCTGGTTGCCATGACCGTTGCAGCAAGCGTACAAGCCAAAACCCTGGTTTACTGTTCAGAAGGTTCCCCAGAGGGCTTTAACCCACAGCTGTTCACTTCCGGCACGACTTACGATGCCAGCTCCGTACCGATTTATAACCGTCTGGTAGAATTCAAAACCGGCACCACCGAAATCATCCCAGGCCTTGCTGAGAAATGGGACGTTAGCCCGGACGGCAAAACCTACACCTTCCACCTGCGTAAGGGCGTGAAGTGGCAGGATAATAAAGACTTCAAACCGACTCGTGATTTCAACGCCGACGACGTTGTGTTCTCTTTTGATCGTCAGAAAAACAAAGACAACCCGTATCACAAAGTCTCTGGCGGCAGCTATGAATACTTCGAAGGTATGGGCCTGCCTGACCTGATTACCGACATCAAGAAAGTTGACGACAACACCGTGCAGTTCGTACTGGCACGTCCGGAAGCACCGTTCCTCGCGGACATGGCCATGGACTTCGCCTCTATTCTTTCTAAAGAATACGCGGACAACATGATGAAGGCCGGCACCCCGGAAAAAACCGATCTGAACCCAATCGGTACCGGTCCGTTCCAGCTGCTGCAGTACCAGAAAGACTCCCGTATTCTGTATAAAGCCTTCCCGGGCTACTGGGGCACCAAACCGCAGATCGATCGCCTGGTCTTCTCCATCACCCCAGACGCTTCCGTGCGCTACGCCAAACTGCAGAAAAACGAATGTCAGGTGATGCCGTTCCCGAACCCGGCCGACATCGCCCGCATGAAAGAAGACAAAAACATCAATCTGATGGAACAGGCTGGCCTGAACGTGGGCTACCTCTCCTTCAACACCGAGAAGAAGCCGTTTGACGACGTGAAAGTGCGTCAGGCGCTGACCTACGCGGTGAACAAAGAAGCGATCATCAAAGCGGTTTATCAGGGCGCGGGCACCGAGGCTAAAAACCTGATCCCACCAACCATGTGGGGCTACAACGATGACGTGAAGGACTACACCTACGATCCTGAAAAAGCGAAAGCGCTGCTGAAAGAAGCGGGCCAGGATAAAGGCTTCACCGTTGAGCTGTGGGCGATGCCGGTACAGCGTCCTTACAACCCGAACGCTCGCCGTATGGCCGAGATGATTCAGGCTGACTGGGCGAAAATCGGCGTTCAGGCCAAGATCGTGACCTACGAGTGGGGCGAGTACCTGAAGCGTGCTAAAGCGGGCGAACACCAGGCCGTAATGATGGGCTGGACCGGCGACAATGGGGATCCGGATAACTTCTTCGCGACCCTGTTCAGCTGCGCCGCGGCGAAAGACGGTTCTAACTACTCTCGCTGGTGCTACAAGCCGTTTGAAGATCTGATTCAGCCGGCTCGCGCCACCGACGACCACAACAAACGTGTTGAACTGTACAAACAGGCTCAGGTTGTGATGCACGATCAGGCACCAGCGCTGATCATCGCTCACTCCACCGTGTTCGAGCCAGTACGTAAAGAAGTTAAAGGCTACGTGGTCGATCCACTGGGCAAACACCACTTCGAAAACGTGTCCGTCGAATAATAAAAGTTACGTGCTTTATTCCCTCTCCCTCAAAGGGAGAGGGGAAACATTTGTGAGCAATACAGACGGAACAGTTACCAGGCTTTCCGTCACTACAGAGAATCCGGGATATGCTGCAGTTCATCCTCCGACGACTGGGGTTAGTCATCCCCACGTTTATAGGTATTACCCTACTCACCTTCGCTTTCGTGCATATGATCCCCGGAGACCCGGTGATGATCATGGCCGGAGAGCGCGGTATTTCTCCCGAGCGCCATGCCCAGCTGCTGGCCGAGCTTGGCCTCGACAAACCTATGTGGCAACAATACCTCCATTACATCTGGGGCGTAATGCATGGCGACCTTGGGATTTCATTAAAGAGCCGCCTCCCGGTCTGGGACGAGTTCGTGCCGCGCTTTAAAGCGACGCTGGAACTCGGCATCTGCGCGATGATTTTCGCCGTTGCCGTCGGCATTCCGGTAGGCGTACTTGCCGCCGTGAAGCGTGGCTCCATCTTCGACCACACCGCCGTTGGCCTCGCGCTGACCGGCTATTCCATGCCCATTTTCTGGTGGGGCATGATGCTCATCATGCTGGTCTCGGTACACTGGAACCTGACCCCGGTTTCCGGACGCGTCAGCGACACCGTGTTCCTGGATGACTCCCTGCCACTGACCGGATTTGCGCTGATAGACACCGCCATCTGGGGCCAGCCGGGTGATTTTATTGACGCCGTTGCCCACATGATTTTGCCTGCCGTCGTACTGGGTACTATTCCGCTGGCGGTTATCGTGCGTATGACCCGCTCTTCGATGCTGGAAGTGCTGGGCGAAGATTACATCCGTACCGCTCGCGCCAAGGGCCTGACCCGCATGCGCGTTATCGTGGTTCACGCCCTGCGCAACGCGATGCTGCCGGTGGTCACGGTTATCGGCCTGCAGGTCGGTACTCTGCTGGCAGGCGCTATCCTGACGGAAACCATCTTCTCCTGGCCGGGCCTTGGCCGCTGGCTCATCGACGCCCTGCAGCGTCGTGACTACCCGGTAGTCCAGGGCGGCGTGCTGCTGGTGGCGACGATGATTATCCTCGTCAACCTGCTGGTAGACCTGCTGTACGGCGTGGTGAACCCGCGTATACGCCATAAGAAATAAGGGGCCATCATGACACAACTGACTGAAAACAAAGTGGTGGCAGCACCCAAGCCGATGACGCCTTTCCAGGAGTTCTGGCACTACTTCAAACGTAATAAAGGGGCGGTGATCGGCCTGGTGTACGTCGCCGTAATGATCTTCATCGCCGTGTTCGCTAACTTCATCGCGCCTCACGCGCCCGCCGAGCAGTTCCGCGACGCGCTGCTGCACCCGCCGGTCTGGCAGGAAGGCGGCAGCTGGAGCTACATCCTCGGCACCGATGACGTAGGCCGCGACGTGCTTTCCCGTCTGATGTACGGCGCACGCCTGTCGCTGCTGGTCGGCTGCCTGGTGGTCGTCCTGTCGCTGGTAATGGGCATCGTGCTGGGCCTGGTCGCCGGTTACTTCGGCGGCGTGGTCGACAACATCATCATGCGCGTGGTCGATATCATGCTGGCGCTGCCAAGCCTGCTGCTGGCGCTGGTGCTGGTGGCTATCTTCGGCCCGTCTATCGGTAACGCCGCGCTGGCGCTGACCTTCGTTGCGCTGCCGCACTATGTGCGTTTAACCCGCGCCGCGGTGCTGGTGGAAGTTAACCGCGACTACGTCACCGCTTCCCGCGTGGCAGGTGCTGGCCCCGTTCGCCAGATGTTTGTGAATATCTTCCCGAATACCCTTGCGCCGCTGATTGTTCAGGCGTCGCTCGGCTTCTCGAACGCCATTCTCGATATGGCCGCCCTTGGCTTCCTCGGCATGGGTGCGCAGCCGCCAACACCGGAGTGGGGCACCATGCTCGCCGACGTGTTGCAGTTCGCGCAGAGTGCCTGGTGGGTTGTGACCTTCCCTGGTCTGGCAATCCTGCTGACGGTGCTGGCATTTAACCTGATGGGTGACGGTCTGCGTGACGCGCTCGATCCCAAACTGAAGCAGTAAGAGGTTCGAGATGGCGTTATTAAATGTAGATAAATTATCGGTGCATTTCGGCGACGAAGACGCACCGTTCCGTGCCGTTGACCGCATCAGCTATAGCGTGGATCAGGGGCAAGTTGTCGGCATCGTGGGAGAGTCCGGCTCCGGTAAATCCGTCAGCTCGCTGGCGATTATGGGGCTTATCGACTTCCCAGGCCGCGTAATGCCGGAAAAACTGGAGTTCAACGGCCGGGACCTGAAACGCATTTCTGAGAAAGAGCGCCGCAACCTGGTGGGCGCCGAAGTGGCGATGATCTTCCAGGACCCGATGACCAGTCTGAACCCGTGCTACACCGTCGGTTTCCAGATTATGGAAGCCATTAAGGTGCACCAGGGCGGCAACAAGAAAACCCGCCGCCAGCGCGCTATCGATCTGCTGACCCAGGTGGGTATTCCTGACCCGGCTTCACGCCTCGACGTTTACCCGCACCAGCTTTCCGGCGGGATGAGCCAGCGCGTAATGATCGCCATGGCGATTGCCTGTCGACCTAAGTTGCTGATTGCCGATGAGCCAACCACCGCGCTCGACGTAACTATTCAGGCGCAGATCATCGAGCTGCTGCTGGAGCTGCAGCAAAAAGAGAACATGGCGCTGATCCTGATCACCCATGACCTCGCACTGGTTGCCGAAGCCGCCCATAAAATCATCGTGATGTACGCGGGCCAGGTTGTGGAAGCGGGCTCGTCCCATGATATCTTCCGCGCGCCTCGCCACCCTTACACCCAGGCTCTGCTCCGTGCGTTGCCGGAATTTGCTCAGGATAAAGCGCGCCTGGCTTCGCTGCCGGGCGTGGTTCCGGGCAAATACGACCGCCCGAACGGCTGCCTGCTGAACCCGCGCTGCCCGTATGCGACCGACAAATGCCGCAGCGAAGAGCCGGAATTAACCCTGCTGGCAGACGGACGTCAGTCCAAATGCCACTACCCACTCGATGATGCCGGGAGGCCAACCCTATGAGTACCCCACAGGCCACCGCGCAACCGCTGTTGCAGGCCATCGACCTGAAAAAACACTACCCGGTGAAGAAGGGCTTTTTCGCCCCTGAACGCCTGGTGAAAGCGCTGGACGGCGTGAGCTTTACCCTCGAACGCGGTAAAACGCTGGCGGTAGTCGGCGAGTCCGGCTGTGGGAAATCTACCCTTGGCCGCCTGCTGACGATGATCGAAGTCCCGACCGGCGGAGAGCTGTACTACCAGGGTCAGGATCTGCTGGTCCCGGACGTTTCAGCGGAAAAGCTGCGCCGGCAGAAAATCCAGATCGTCTTCCAGAACCCGTATGGCTCGCTGAACCCGCGTAAAAAAGTGGGGCAGATCCTGGAAGAGCCGCTGCAAATCAACACCAGCCTGAGCAAAGCCGAGCGCCGTGAAAAAGCGCTGGAGATGATGGCGAAAGTGGGTCTGAAAACCGAGCACTACGACCGCTATCCGCACATGTTCTCCGGCGGCCAGCGCCAGCGTATCGCTATCGCCCGCGGCCTGATGCTTGATCCGGACGTGGTGATTGCCGATGAGCCGGTCTCAGCCCTCGACGTATCGGTTCGTGCGCAGGTGCTGAACCTGATGATGGACCTGCAGCAGGATCTGGGGCTGTCCTACGTGTTCATCTCCCACGACCTGTCGGTGGTGGAGCACATCGCCGATGAAGTGATGGTCATGTACCTCGGGCGCTGCGTGGAGAAGGGCAGCAAAGAGCAGATTTTCTCTAATCCGCTGCATCCGTACACTCAGGCGCTGCTGTCTGCGACGCCGCGCCTGAACCCGGACGAACGCCGCGAACGCATCAAGCTGACCGGCGAGCTGCCAAGCCCGCTGAACCCGCCGCCGGGCTGCGCCTTTAACGCCCGCTGCAGCCGTCGCTTCGGGCCATGCACCCAGCTTCAGCCGCAGCTGAAAGACTACGGCAACGGCCAGCTGGTCGCATGTTTTGCTGTCGATCAGGATGTGAACGGGGAACTGCGTTAACTGCTTTGCCCCTCCTAACAGAGGGGCAATTTAATATGAAATGATCTTTAATTATAAATACTATGAATTAACTCAATTTTTTCTGAGAAAAATCCCATTCTGACATTTATTTTTAAAACTTAATTCTTTTAAATATCTCATACGATTATTAAACTTACATTCTGTTTTTAAGTCAATTATTTTCCTAAACGGATACTTTATCCTAGATACAATATAATATTCATCCGCATCAGGATGTTTTTGAATTAATTTCTTAATTCCATATGTGCCATATCCATAGTAACAACATGAGATATAGCACCTACATATAGTATCAGGATGTACACTCCCTCTAATCCAAATAGCTAACACTTGCTCACGAATTTTTCTTCTAACGGTCTTTTCATATCGCTTAGTTATTGTTCTAACGAACTGCTGTTCAATAGTACTGGCACCCTGCCTAACCCCCTTGAATGATCGTAAATATATTGTCCTAAGAATAGCAATCGGATCAATGCCAAAATGTAATAATTGTCGATGATCTTCTGCAATCCGTAAACACTCAACAAGTGGTGGTTTTATTATACTAATGGAAAAGCTGTTTTTATTTAGAGTCTGTAAACAAAGATTATAATCATACACTAAGCTTTTTATCTTTAAGCATCTAATAAAAAAAGCAATTAAAAAATATGGGATAGTTAATACAAAAATTAAAGCTCGTTCTTTTCCCATCTTACATCACCTGTGGAATCCGCGGCAGTAGACCAAAACTCACCAAACATTTTTTTTGAGTTTATTTTTTTAAACACAATAAGAATTGAATACTCTCTTTCCACCCCGGTCATTTTAATATGCAAAGAGACTTGATTTCTTCTTAAATAATTCCTTTTAATAACACCGCTAACCTCACCTCTAGTTCTATGCTTACCCTCATATGACAAAAATTTTAAATCACTATTAATATCATTAGTCTTTTCAATATACCCCTCTATATCATTACCATTACTTATTATATTAAGCGTATATATTGAAACCATATTAATATATGGATTGTACTTAGAAAATAATGTCTTACACTCAATATGAAACGAACCAGACAGATCAGGAGGACCTTTTATATACTCTTTGAAAATAAAGATTGCCAATGCTGCAAGTAGGGTTGCAATTGCTCCACTCAAGATGCTATTTGTGGAGATATAATTCCACACTGAATTTATCATATCCATTTTTTTGTCTTTGCTAAAAATGGATATTTTAAAGTCCAAGCCACAAACAGTAAAGTTACTTAACCCCTTGGCTCAATCCCTTTTGCCTTCAAAGCCTCACGAGCCAGATTCTTTAGCCAATTCGCCAGGCTCATTCCCTGTTCCGTTGCTTCCATATCGAGTTGCTCACGTAAAGCGGGATCGATACGCATTTTAAAATGGGGTGACTTACCACCGCCTTTCGGTTTTTTGTCTCGACTAACGATTGACATGGGGCCCCATATTGAGTAATTTTTGTTCTGTATAGGGGGGCACATTAACATAGCCACTCTATAACGAACAACGCCCCGAAGTGCTGTAACACTGTCGGGGCGTCTAACCACAAACGTTAACTGATTAGGAGTAACGCTATGGCTAACGCTGATAGTACCACAACCACTAATACCGAAAATCTGGTCTTTCAACCAGTTACTGAATCCACAATCGCGAAGCTATTAAAAATACCGCTCGGTGCTTCCCACGACCTGTTCCAGGTGCTGGATGCCTGCGAGGCATATGTTGATGAACTGATTGAGAACGAAGATATCACTGAGCGTATGGCGCTGTGCGGCCGCCTGCTTGCTGGCCTGGAAGTACTAAGAACCGTTTTGAAAGAGCCTCTACCGGAACACCTAATCCAGCAGCTCACAGTGGAGGATGATAATTTTAATGATAACAGCCACGCGCTCTGTTCCGACTCAGAAACGATACGTGAATATTGTCAGGGAATGACCATCATTTTGTTGAACCAGCAAAACACCGCCGAGTCTCAACAGCAAATTACCGGCCTGCTGTTCGAGTTGGTTCATCTGCTGGCCGACGATTTAAAAACACCGCGGTTTGTGCGGACTGCTGATGGACTGGCGATGATTAACCGCGAAGCACGGTCTGGCATACACTGATTTTCAATTAAGCACAGCCTGCTTCTGTTTACTGCGAAACTGACGTGAGAGCGTCGGTTTCTCCGTTCATAAAAAGACTTTTACCGCACAGTCCAGTCTTCAAGCCTTAGCCCCGGCACACGATTGAACTCCCGAATATTATTGGTTACCACTATTAAGCCAAGGGAACGCGCATGTCCGGCAATCATGCTGTCATAGGGGCCAATCGGAGTACCTTTTTTTGCCAGCTCTGCGCGAGCCTGCCCGGTGTTTACCGCAGCATCGGTTCCATAAGCCAGAACATCAAGACGGGCAGCAAACCCTTCAATAACGGCCAGATTTTTCTCCGGATGAAGTGATTTTTCTGCACCATAAATCAACTCCATTAAGGTGACCGAACTGATGCACATTTGCCCATAATATTGATTAAAAGCTTCACGAACGAGCTGCGGTTTATTCTTTATAGTAAAGATACAAATATTGGTATCCAGCATGTACTTAAGCATTAAAACTCTTCCCTGAGTTGTTCGTCCGGCTGTTCTCTGTCTGACATAAAGTCTGCCGTCACGCTATCGCCATTAAACCAACTATCCCAGCTTTCACCAGCCGGGGTGATCACACGTGTTCTGCCGATAGCAACAATATCCACATGCTTCACATCCTCTGGCAAGGCAACCGCTTTAGGTAAACGAACGGCCTGGCTACGATTACTTTTAAATACCGTTGTCTTTTCCATCAAAGGCCTCCTTTTCTGTTCATTTTTCACTCACTAAAGGATAACGCCACAAAGGGATATGTCAATGGGATATACAATACACCAACATAAGAGCTGTACATTTGCTCACCACACACCATATGGATATAATTAAATGACCAAATGGGAGATAAGCGATGAAGATTTTTACACCATCCGAAAACACGTCACCTCCACAGCGTTTGTGGCAGGCCGCCGGGCTGAAAAGTGCGGAAGGCATCGCCGTTGTCGCTCAGATTGATAATGGGCTGAGCGGCGATGTCGCTTCTCTGGTGATGGAATGGGCGGACATCACCCAAAGCGAGTTCAAACGCATCACAGGCATTCCGAATACCACTTTCAGCCGCAGTATCAAGCACGGCTTTACGCCGGAACAAAGCGAGAAGATCGTGCGTTTCATCCGCGTACTGGACAGGGCGGTTGAACTGTTCGAAGGCGACAAAGCCGCTGCCCGCCGCTGGCTTAACGAACCCGTTCGTGCTCTGGGCTGGAAATCCCCTGCCGAGTTGGTGACATCCGAGGCGGGGGCTTATGAGGTGATGAAGCTGATTACGAGGCTGGAGCACGGAGTCTGGTCATGAAGCTCTACCGCCTGACGAAAACACGCTATCTTTCCTCTGCGTGGTCCGGCTATGGGGCAAGGGAAGGCGGGGGCCGCTGGAACAACCCAGGCACATCGATGGTTTATTTGTCGGAGGCGGCCTCGCTCACCATGCTGGAAACGCTGGTGCATCTGAACGCCGCCAGGCTGCTGGATTCTTTTACCCTGCTGTGCGTGGAAGCCGGGGAAACATTGAGCCAAACCGTCGATATTGCCCGTCTGCCGAAAGACTGGGCCGCGTCTGAAGCATCTCCGGCACTTGCCGCCCTTGGCGATGAGTGGGCAACCAGCCAGTCTTCGGCGCTTTTGCGCGTTCCCAGCGCCGTCTCGCCGGTTGAATTTAACTACCTGCTGAACCCCATTCATCCCGATACCCCCTCCATTCTCGCCTCAGCAAAAGCGATTCCTTTTAGATTTGATGAACGATTAAAGTAGTGCCTGACGGAATTATTCACCCTCAGAAACAGTGTAATCATAAATACCGCATTTATCCGCCGCCCACGACTGCGTAAATTGTGATCCTTATCACTCATGCGTTCCTCTGAGGAAGTGCGGTACTATGCTAAATAATAAAGATAAACCTGCATCATCACCGTGGATTGCGGTCTTTTCCCTGACCGTAGCCTGCTTTGTGATGGTTACCACCGAATTCCTGCCCATCGGCCTGCTGACCAATATCGCGCCTTCGCTTGGCGTCTCCACCGGAACGGCCGGGCTGATGGTCACTATGCCCGGCATTGTTGCCGCCGTGGCAGCCCCCGTGCTCAGCCTCGCCTCCGGCAGCCTCGATCGCCGCCTGCTGATGCTTGGCCTGTCGCTGCTGTTGGTCGTTTCTAACCTGGTTTCCGCCCTGGCAATTAACTTTCCGATGATGCTGCTGGGCCGCATATTACTCGGCATCTGCGTCGGGGGGTTCTGGTCATTTTCCATGAACTATGGCCGCCATCTGGTTCCCGAGTCCAGCCAGGGTCGCGCCGTGGCGCTTATCGTCAGCGGCGTCTCCGTTGGCGCCGTTTGTGGCGTTCCGGCAGGAGCGCTGATTGGTGACCTGTTCGGCTGGCGTACCGCTTTCTTTGCCAGCGCGGGGCTGGCAGCAATCACTTTATTGGCGCAGCTACGCCTTCTGACCTCGGTACCGCCAAGCCGCGCGATTACCGTGCAGGATCTGCTGTCTCCCCTGCGCCTGCCGATGGCACGCATTGGGTTAATCGCCATCGTGCTGCTGTTTGTTGGCCACTTCTCGGCTTATACCTACCTGCGCCCGCTGCTTCAGCAGGTGTTTGTTCTTAGCCCGTCGGCGATTACCTTCCAGCTGCTGGCCTATGGTGCCGTAGGACTGTTGGGTACTTTCGCCGGTGAACGCCTGGCGGAGCATAGCCTGCGCTGGACCTTTATTCTGGTGGCGGCGATGCTGGCCAGTATTCTGATCGTTTCCCCGCTGCTTAGCGGCCTGGCGGGCGCCACGCTAATGGTGCTGGTCTGGGGTTTGGCTTTTGGTGCCGTACCGGTCTGCGCCACAAACTGGATGTTCGAAGCGGTGCCGGACGCACCGGAAGCCGGGCAATCACTGCTCGTCACCGTGATTCAGATTGCTCTGGCCTCCGGCGCGCTGCTGGGCGGTGAGGTGGTGGACTGGCACGGCGTCAGTAGCGCGATGTTGTTTGGCGGCGCGCTTATCCTTTCGGCAACGTTGGTATTCGGCCTCTCCTTGCGTACCAGAATGATTAGCGCTAAACAGTGTGGATGATTATTTACGTCGATAAACAAAACCCTGCCTGAGGCAGGGTTTTGAGATCGCTGAGGATTTTATGGATCATCACCTGCTGGCCATCCGTGTATTCAACCGTGTTGTCGAAACCGGGGGGTTCACCCGTGCCGCCGACTCCCTACGTATGCCCAAGGCCACCGTCACCAAGCTGATTCAAAACCTGGAAAACCACCTGCAAACCAAGCTTTTTCAGCGCACAACCCGCAGCGTCTCAGTGACCAAAGAGGGTGAATGCTACTACCGTCGTACCGTGAAATGGCTCGCCGACCTTGAGCAGATGGAAGGCAGTATGACCGAATCGCAAACAGAGCCTCAGGGCGTGCTGCGGGTGGATGCCGGTGGATCAATGGCGCGCCAGGTGCTGATCCCCGCCCTGCCCGAATTTCTTGAGCGTTACCCGGACGTCTCCATCGACCTTGGCGTGAGTGACCGTCTGGTGGATTTAATCAATGACAGCGCCGACTGCGTCATACGCAGCGGCCCGCTGGTCGATTCCACGCTTATTGCTCGCCGCCTGTTTACCATGGACTGGGCAACCTGCGCCACGCCGGGCTATCTTGCGCGCTATGGCACACCCACGCGGCCTGATGAACTGGAGCAAGGTTTCCCGCTCGCGCATTACCGCCATGCGCGTAACGACCGCATCTATCCGCTGCGTTTTGTCGATCGCGGTAAAACCATTGAGGTACAACACCGCTATCAAATCAGCGTTAACGAAAGTAACGCTCATCTGGCCGTAGCGCTTTCCGGCAGCGCCATGGTGCAGACCGTACGCTTCGCCGCCCAGCCACACATTGATAGAGGCGAACTGGTAAGCGTGCTCGAAGCGTACCAACCTCCACCGGAGCAGATGTATTTGGTGTACCCTTCCAACCGCCATCTGAGCGCCAGACTGCGCGTCTTTATCGAGTGGGCAACGGCGCGATTCTCCTGATAACGTCCAGAAGGCGGCTTCACTTACCCCCGCATAAAAATATGTTACTCTCCGCTGGGTTACCCCTCTGGAGACGGCTATGAACGGCAAGGCAGCGCGCCCTACGATAAGCGATGTCGCAAAAGCGGCGAAGACCGGGAAGACCAGCGTCTCCCGCTACCTTAACGGCGAGCAAAACGCGCTGTCCGACGACCTACGTGGGCGCATTGAGCGCGCTATTGCCGAACTCGATTACCGCCCAAGTCAAATGGCCCGTGGCCTGAAACGAGGCCGCACCCGGCTGATCGGCCTGATCATTGCCGACATCACCAATCCCTATTCCGTCGACGTCCTTAGCGGCATTGAAGCCGCCTGCCGCGAGAAAGGCTTTACACCGCTGGTGTGTAACACCAACAACGCAGTCGATCAGGAGCTGCACTACCTCGACCTGCTGCGCAGCTATCAGGTTGAGGGGATCGTGGTCAACGCGGTTGGGATGCGTGAAGAAGGGCTCAACCGCCTGCAGCAGTCCGCGCTGCCGATGGTGCTTATCGATCGTAAAATCCCGGACTTTGCCTGCGACGTGGTGGGGCTGGACAACATTCAGGCCGCAACCACCGCCACCGAACACCTCATCGAGCAGGGCTTCGAAGCTATTCTGTTCCTCAGTGAACCTCTGGGCATGGTAAATACCCGTCGCGAGCGTTTGCGAGCATTTCGCGGCACGCTGGAGCGTTATCCTGGCGTTATTGCTGAAAATGCCGAAACCCCGCTGCATGAAGCGGGGTTAATCGACAACACGCTGCGCCAGTTCCACACTCGCCACCGCGGGATGCGCAAAGCGGTCATTTCCGCAAACGGCGCGCTCACCCTGCAGGTTGCCCGATCATTACGCCGCATTGGCCTGAATTGGGGGAGCGATATCGGCCTGCTGGGCTTTGACGAGCTGGAATGGGCCGAGCTTGCCGGGGTCGGCATTACCACCCTCAAGCAACCGACCTGGCAGATAGGCTACGCCGCGCTGGAGCAGGTCGTGAGGCGTATTGAAGGCACCAGCGAAACGGTGCGTGAGCAGGTCTTTTCCGGCGAACTTATCGTGCGCGGCTCCACCTCCCGCTAAATCTTTTGTTCGTGATGGCGCTCAAAAATTAGCACTGGCGTTCTTTTCTTTGGAACCGGTTCCATCTGGCGTAATAACATCGTTAGTCAGCTGTTATCGCCCTGGAGACCGCCATGTCGCGAAAAATTATCGTCGTCACCGCCGCCTACGGCCACGACCGCATTGCCGCCCTCGGCGGGCAGCAGGCCTTGCTGCCCATTATCGCTGAAGCCGGTGCCGACGGCGTGGAGATCCGCCGCGAACTGTTCACCTCCGCGCAGTTAGATTTCCTGTCGACGATGGCCGGTGAAATCACCCAGCACGGGCTGGAAGCCTGCTACTCCGCGCCGGAGCCGCTGTTCACGGGCGACGGCAAGCTGAACCCGCTGATCCCTTCGCTGTTACAAGAGGCTCATCAGCTGAACGCCCGCTGGCTCAAACTCTCTCTCGGGCAGTTCAACCACGCCCGGATGTTCGACACGCTGAAGCAGTGGCTTAGCGAAAGCCCCGTCGCGCTGGTAGTGGAAAATGACCAAACCGACAGCGGAAAGCTGGCCCCAATGCAGCGCTTCCAGGCCGCCTGTGACGTTCACAACCTGCCGGTCACGCTCACTTTCGACATGGCTAACTGGCTGTGGGTGGATGACTCCCCACAGCAGGCCGCGCGCGCGCTGGCGCCTTCCGTCAGCTATATCCATGTGAAAACGGCTGTTGCCCACCATAACCACTACCGCGCCGTGGCGCTGGATGACGCCAGTTCGGACTGGAAAGGGCTGCTGAACATGCTGCCGGTAGATGCCCCGCGCGGCATTGAGTTTCCGCTGGAAGGGCGAGACCTGGTCGCGGTCACCCGACATTACGTCAATCTTTTACGCGAGGAATAACCATGCATCAGCTGGATGTCATCACAATTGGTGAAGCGATGGCGATGTTCGTCGCCAGCGAAACCGGCGACCTGGCCGCCGCGGAGCACTTTATTAAACGCGCCGCCGGTGCCGAGCTGAACGTCGCCACAGGCCTGGCTCGCCTGGGCTTAAGCGTGGGCTGGGTGAGCCGCGTAGGCAATGACTCCTTTGGCCGCTACGTGCTACAGCAGCTGGCGAAGGAAAACATCGACGCCCGCGCCGTCACAGTAGACGAGCAATTCCGCACCGGCTTTCAGCTCAAATCCAAAGTCGAAGATGGAACCGATCCCATTGTGGAATATTTCCGTAAAGACTCCGCCGCCAGTCATCTTTCGGTGGCCGACTTCAATACCGAATACTTTCTCTCGGCGCGCCATCTACACCTGAGCGGCGTGGCGGCAGCGCTGTCAGGCACCTCGCTGGAGCTGCTGAATCACGCGGCAAAAACGATGAAGCAGCAGGGCAAAACGCTCTCCTTCGATCCTAACCTGCGCCCGGTGCTGTGGCGCAGCGAAGCCGAAATGGTGCAGCAGCTTAACCAGCTGGCTTTCCAGGCCGACTGGGTGCTGCCCGGCGTGAAAGAAGGCATCGTGCTCACCGGGCAAAACACCCCGGAAGGGATCGCCGATTTTTATCTTCATCATGGCGTAAAAGTCGTGGTGCTAAAAACCGGCGCGGACGGCGCCTGGTATAAAACCGCAGACGGCGAGAAAGGCGCGGTTGCGGCGGTAAAAGTAGACAACGTAGTGGATACCGTGGGTGCCGGAGACGGCTTTGCGGTCGGGGTGATAAGCGCCCTGCTGGAAGGGAGATCTTTGCATCAGGCCGTCAGCCGGGGCAACAAAATCGGCTCACTGGCGATACAGGTCATCGGTGACAGCGAAGGGCTACCGACCCGAAGCGCACTGGACGAATAAACCCGACACCCTCGCTCTGTACCCTACAGACAAAGCGAGACGGTTAACCTCAAGATAGAGGCACTCTCATGAAAAACCAGACAATCGCGCCAAAGCGCTGGTGGTACATCATGCCTATCGTGTTTATCACGTATAGCCTGGCTTACCTCGACCGCGCCAACTTCAGCTTCGCCTCCGCCGCAGGCATCAACGATGACCTCGGCATTACCAAAGGGATTTCATCCCTACTGGGCGCGCTGTTCTTCCTCGGCTACTTCTTCTTCCAGATCCCCGGGGCGATGTACGCCGAGCGCCGCAGCGTGCGCAAACTTATCTTCGTCTGCCTGATCTTATGGGGCGGCTGTGCCTCGCTGACCGGCATGGTGAGCAACATTCCGATGCTGGCCGCCATTCGCTTTGTGCTCGGCGTGGTTGAGGCGGCGGTGATGCCGGCGATGCTGATTTATATCAGCAACTGGTTTACCCAATCCGAACGCTCCCGCGCCAATACTTTCCTGATCCTCGGCAACCCGGTCACCGTGCTGTGGATGTCGGTGGTGTCCGGCTACCTGATTCAGGCCTTCGGCTGGCGCGAAATGTTCATCTTCGAAGGGATCCCGGCGGTTATCTGGGCGTTTGCCTGGTGGGTGCTGGTAAAAGATAAACCTGCCCAGGTGGGCTGGCTGTCCGATGGTGAAAAATCCGCACTGCAGGCGCAGCTGCAGAAAGAACAGGAAGGCATTAAAGCCGTGCGTAACTACGGTGAAGCCTTCCGGTCACGTAACGTGGTTATCCTGTGTATGCAGTACTTCGCCTGGAGCATCGGCGTGTACGGTTTCGTGCTGTGGCTGCCGTCGATTATCCGCAGCGCGGGTGCGGCAGGCATGGGAATGGTGGAGGTCGGCTGGCTCTCTTCCGTGCCTTACCTGGCCGCGACTATCGCGATGATCGCCGTCTCCTGGGCGTCGGACAAAATGCAAAACCGCAAGCTGTTCGTCTGGCCGCTGCTGCTGATTGGCGCGCTGGCGTTCCTGGGCTCATGGCTGGTCGGGGCCAACCATTTCTGGGTGTCCTATACGCTGCTGGTGATTGCCGGGGCGGCAATGTACGCCCCGTACGGCCCGTTCTTCGCCATTATCCCGGAGATGCTGCCGAAGAACGTGGCCGGCGGCGCGATGGCTTTAATCAACAGCATGGGTGCGCTGGGTTCTTTCGTCGGCTCGTGGTTTGTGGGTTACCTGAACGGCGCCACGGGCAGCCCGGCGGCGTCCTATGTCTTTATGGGGCTGGCGCTGCTCGCCTCGGTATGGCTTACTCTGATTGTTAAGCCTGCTAACCATCAACAAATCCCGTCCGGCGCACATCACGCCTGACCCCGCGCCGGGCGCTTTGTCGCCCGGTTCGCGTTTAACCGAAAACGGAGAATCTCATGAAGCCGTCCGTCATCCTCTACAAGGCGCTGCCTGACAACCTGCTGTCCCGGCTTGAAAGCCACTTTATCGTCACCCAGCTTGACGATATCAGCCCGGAAACCGTAAAAGCGAACGCGGATCTGTTTGCCAACGCGGAAGGTATCCTGGGCTCCGGCGGCAAAGTCGATGCTGCGTTTCTGGCCAATACGCCCAAGCTGCGCGCGGCTTCTACCGTTTCTGTCGGCTACGACAACTTTAACGTGGAGGCCCTGAACGAGCGCGGGGTGGTGCTGATGCATACGCCGACGGTGTTGACCGAAACCGTCGCCGATACCGCAATGGCCCTGATCCTTTCCAGCGCAAGACGCGTGGTGGAAGTCGCCGAGCGCGTGAAGGTCGGCGAATGGCAAAGCAGCATTGATGCTGACTGGTTTGGTATCGACGTGCACCATAAAACGCTCGGTATTCTTGGCATGGGGCGCATCGGCCTGGCGCTGGCGCAGCGCGCGCATTTCGGCTTCAGCATGCCAATTCTGTACAACGCCCGCCGCCATCATAAAGAGGCGGAAGAGCGTTTTAACGCCCGCTACTGCGACCTGGATACCCTGCTGGCAGAGTCTGATTTCGTGTGTATCCTGCTGCCGTTAAGCGAAGAAACCCGCCACCTGATTGGCGCAGAGCAAATTGCGAAGATGAAATCGTCTGCCATTCTGATCAACGTCGGGCGCGGCCCGGTGGTTGACGAGAAAGCGCTGATTCAGGCGCTGGAAGAGGGCAAAATTCACGCCGCCGGGCTGGATGTCTTCGAGCAAGAGCCGCTGCCGCTGGACTCCCCGCTGCTCGGGATGCCAAACGTGGTGGCTCTGCCGCACATCGGCTCCGCCACCCATGAAACGCGCTATGGCATGGCAGAATGCGCGGTGGAAAACCTGATTACCGCCCTGACTGGCAAGGTGGAAGTGAACTGCGTGAACCCGCAGGTGCTGAAATAGTTTTTTCGGCGGGCCAGAAAAACGCTAGCCCGTCGAATAAATCACGTTATGCCGGTATAAGGCGGACTCAAAATCCTCCTTCATACTGGCATAAAGCAGTATGACTACCCGGCACGGATCGCCGTCGTCATAAAAGCAGCGGTATTCATTATCTGTATCCAGCCATTCCCGGATACGTATTCCTTTATCGGCCAAAATACCGTTAAATCGATAGCGGGCAGGATCGAGAGAAATGGCCGAAACTGAACGTAACAACAGGTCATCAATCAGCTTTGCTGCTTCGTTATTACCTATAAATTGCGCTTTAAAAAACTCGAGATCCTGGAGGCTGGTTACCGCTGTTTCAGCAAGAGTAATCGATCGGCTCATCCTTGATAATCCCTCTTATTTCCTGGATTGACGCAGTTTTTCCAGCGCCTCATCAGGAGACAAGGTATCACCGCTGGCGGCTTCCTGCTTTGCCTTCATGATGAGTTTGAGTAACGCATTATTCTGACGCTCCCTCATTTTCTCTGCTTCTTCAAGCTGGCGCTCTGCGGCCGTCTGAACATATAACTCTGCCACACCGTTTTTGGTGATCCAGGCTCCCCCTTCAAAGACCCCAGGGGTGCTAAAGCTTTCACGCGCCGTTTTTTGCGACATTGTTTTAGGCATGGTTTCGCTCCAATAACACAGGTAGCGTCTATTTTATGAGCAATGAAAGGCGGGGTCAAATTTAGCCTAAATTTGTCACCATTCGCTGCCCATAAAAAAAGCGGAGTCGCCGTTAAGCGCTCCGCCTTTTCTTAGCTTACTAAATTTACTGCATTGCGGTCTGTGCCGCGCTCCAGGCCTGAGTAAACGCCTGATGCTGAGCGGACAGCGGACCAATCAACGAGTTGTACTGGCTTGCCTGCTGGGAAGTCGGGAACTGAATACCGCCGTTAGCAAAACCAACCTGAGTCCCCTGCTGAGCGATAAAATCACCCACCTGCACCAGCTGCTGGGTCAGGGTTTGCGCGGCTGGGATCAGCGGCGCCATGGCGTTCGCCGGGCCGGTCACCACTTTCTGATAGACCTGGTAGTAAACGGTTTTCAGATCGTCAGGCTGTTTCAACGCAGCCAGCGCGCCGTCAGCCTGCATTTTTGCGTTCTGAACCTGCTGGCCGAGGACGTTCAGCGAACCGTTAGCCTGGCGCAGCGCATCACGCTGGGTCATATAATCCTGCGGGGCGCGGATGCTATTCACGCTATCCACGACCGGCTTCATTCCTTCGTCCATGGCCTGGCTTACCTGCTGGGAGAAACCGTATAAAATGGCGTAGTCGGAGACCAGCGGGCCAAACTGTTTTTTCTGATCGGACGTCAGCGTTGGCAGGCGATCGCCGCTACGCATAGCCGTATTTTGCAGAAAATCGATGAACGCCTTGCGCTGGTCGCCTTCTTTATCGAAGCAACCACTCAGGCTCACCACCATTAACAACGCCGCCAGCGGCGCAAACCAGCGAGACCAGGACTTACCTGTCGCCATCATTTCTACTCCTATCACCAATGCACTACCTGGCAAATTGCCACCCAATAACGATGCTAAGAATAGTCCAACAGTCCTTCGCAAGATACCCTTTCGCAATAATCTCTCATGCTTACTCACCCCCTCAGGAAAAAGCGAGAAAGCGGCAAAATGGCCCACGCTGGATTAGCTTGCTAAGGATTTGCATAACTATTTACACATTTATACTAACGATTCCCTTCAGAGCCTTTTCAAGCGCTTACTTCGCCTGGGCATTCAGCTGAAACGCATAAGCATTTTTCGCAGCGCGTTCAGCAATGAACGTGATCCTACGCACGCTTTAAATCCAGCTACAGTTAATAGGCTTCTTTGCGTTCACGTTCTCGCTGTGTGATTTATGAGGAGTTCTCAATGGAATATAAAGATCCAATGGTTGAGCTGCTTAGCAGTCTTGAGCAGATTGTTTTTAAAGATAATCAGGTCATTAGCCTGAGTCAGAAACCCAGCGCCTTCTCGGAGTTTGAGCAGCTACGCAAAAGTACCGGACTAAAAATCGATGATTTTGCTCAGGCGATGGGGGTTAGCGTCACGATGGTGCAGGAATGGGAGTCCAGACGACTCAAGCCCTCAAGCACCGAAATGAAATTGATGCGTCTGATTCAGGCCAATCCAGGCCTAAGTAAGCAGTTAATAAGCTAGAAAATCGTTGCTGCGTTTGAAAACAACCCCGCTATGATGCGGGGTTTGTCATTTTAGCGCCGGGATTAGAACGTCTCCCAGTTAGCATCCGCGCCTGAAGACTGCGGTTTAAGCGCAACGGACTGTGGACGGAGTTTTTCCTGCACTGGCTCCACACGACGCCCTCCGGCCTGCTGAAGCTGGAACACCGCTACAGCCTGACGCAGTTCGCTTGCCTGATCTTCCAGCGCTGCAGCGGCAGAAGCTGACTCTTCCACCAGCGAGGCGTTCTGCTGCGTCACGCTATCCATCTCGGACACCGCCTGTGCCACCTGCTCAATGCCTTTGCTCTGCTCTTCAGAAGCCGAAGCGATTTCACCCATGATGTCCGTTACGCGGGTGACCGCCGAAACAATTTCCTTCATCGTCTCGCCCGCTTCGCGAACCTGGCTTGAGCCGGTATCAATGCGCGATACCGAGTTTTCAATCAGCACTTTAATTTCTTTCGCGGCCTGTGCGCTACGGCTGGCCAGCGTTCGTACCTCACCCGCAACAACGGCAAACCCACGTCCTTGCTCCCCCGCACGGGCAGCTTCTACCGCGGCGTTAAGCGCCAGGATATTGGTCTGGAAGGCAATGCTATCGATAACGCTGGTGATATCCACAATTTTGCCGGAGCTCTCGGCGATTTCGCTCATGGTGTTGACCACGCTATCCACCACACGGCCACCTTTCTGTGCGGTTTCGGAGGCATTTTTCGCCAGCCCGGTGGCCTGCCGCGCGTTGTCGGTGTTTTGCTTCACGGTCGCAGTAAGCTGCTCCATACTGGCCGCCGTCTCTTCCAGCGCCGCCGCCTGCTGCTCGGTGCGGGAGGAGAGATCGCTGCTGCCGGCAGATATTTCGCTGGCACCGGTGTAAATTGAATCGGCGTTGTCGCGCACCGAACTGACGGTTTTAATCAGCGACTGCTGCATGGTTTTCAGCCCGGCAGACAGGCGGCTCATTTCGCTGCGCCCTTCCGCTTCGATAGTGCGGGTTAAATCCCCCTCGGAGATAGCCTGGATATGCCCCATAACGGTTTTTAACGGCCACAGCAGTACGCGCTGCAGACCCAACCAGATAGCCACCAGCGCGGCAATAACAATCAGAAAAATAGTCCCCAGCGTCCACAGCATGCCGGTATAACTGCTTTGATTATGTTCACTGGAGGCTTTCAGCAGGCGAGTGTTCTGAGCCAGCCATTGCTCGTAGACCGCCTTGAAGTCGTCCTGCGCCTGCTGGGCATCAAGGTTGCCGTAAGCCTGGTAGTTATCGGCCTTCAGGAACCCAATGGACTGTTCCATAACGCCATGCATCTGCTTAAAGCTGGCGGCCGCTTTGTCGTCGATGGCTTTATCCTGGCCTGGAACATCGTCGGAGTTCATGTAATTGGAGAATTGCTTTTGCGCATCGGCAAGCAGGACGCCAGCGTGGCCCAGTAGCTTATTCATTGCCTCCAGCGAAGCCGGATCGCGCTGATTTTTCAGGATACGAATCGCCACCCGGTTGATGGTCACGCGGGTTTCGACCAGCGTCTGGAAGCTTCCGCCCAGCTGCTCCTGCTGATAATTTAGCAACCCGGTATGTTGAAAGTTAAGGCGATCGCTACTGACTGCGGAATAGAACAGCGCCCCTGTCACCAGCAATAACGCGCTGAAGATCCCAAGCGTAGTAACGATTCCGGTGATGACTTTGATATTTTTCATGGTGCCGAACATTCCTGAGGTGATAGGCGATATTAGATATATCGGTTCGGCGCAAATTTACCTTATCGCCCCTGGCGCGACTTTTTGTTAATCCATTGATATTTGAAAGTAAAAAAATTAATAAAAATTCGAAGGGGACTTTATGAGAAAGGCGATCAAAATGACGAGAAGCACTGCATGGAATGGATTTTAGAATAAACCAGGAAAATCAATTCATTGATTTTCAACTGATAATCACAAAGAGGGAAAAACCACGCTTTTCCCTCTTTGTCGGCAAATTAACCCGCCGAAGCGGGTTTCTGATAGCGACAGGCTTTTAAGCCATTACTGCAGCAGGGAGATATCCGCCACCTGCAGGAACAGCTCGCGCAGCTTGGTCAGCAGCGTCAGGCGGTTAATACGCAGCTCTTTATCTTCCGCGTTAACCATTACCTTGTCGAAGAACTCATCCACCGGCTCGCGCAGGTTGGCCAGCTCTTCCAGGGCTTCCTGGTAACGGCCTTCGGCGAAGTACGGCTGCAGCTTATCGCGCAGCACCACCACGTTAGTCGCCAGGCGAATTTCTTCGGCCTCTTTCAGGACGGAAGCATGCACGATGTCGTTCAGCACTTCATCGGACTTGGCAAGAATGTTGGACACACGCTTGTTAGCCGCCGCCAGCGACGCCGCCGCTTCCAGAGTGCGGAAGTGGGAAACCGCCTTCATGCGAGCGTCGAAGTCCGCCGGTTTAGTTGGACGACGCGCCAGCACCGCCTGAATTGTGTCAACCGCGTGGCCTTCTTCCTGATACCAGGCGCGGAAGCGGCCCAGCATAAAGTCGATAACCTCATCCACCACGTTGGTGTTGGTCAGCTTGCTGCCGTAGAGGCGAGCCGCTTCTTCGGTCAGGGTCTGCAGATCCAGCGGCAGGTTTTTCTCAACGATAATGCGCAGCACGCCCAGCGCGGCACGGCGCAGCGCGAACGGGTCTTTATCGCCTTTCGGATGCTGACCAATGCCGAAGATGCCCGCAAGGGTGTCCATCTTGTCGGCAATCGCCACCGCACAGGCCACCAGGTTAGACGGCAGTTCATCGCCCGCAAAGCGAGGCTGATACTGCTCGTTTAGCGCAACCGCTACGTCTTCCGCTTCGCCGTCGTGACGGGCGTAGTGCATGCCCATGATGCCCTGGGTGTCGGTAAACTCGAACACCATGTTGGTCATCAGGTCACACTTGGACAGCAGGCCCGCGCGGGTTGCATGATTCACGTCTGCGCCAATCTGGCCGGCAATCCAGCCGGAAAGCGCTTCGATGCGGTTGGTTTTGTCGCGCAGGGTGCCCAGCTCTTTCTGGAACAGAACGGTTTCCAGGCGCGGCAGATTGTCTTCCAGACGCTTTTTACGGTCGGTATTGAAGAAGAACTCGGCATCCGCCAGGCGCGGGCGAACCACCTTCTCGTTACCGGAAATGATCTGCACCGGGTCTTTCGACTCGATGTTCGTCACGAAGATGAAGTTTGGCAGCAGCTTGCCGTCGTTGTCGTAAACCGGGAAGTACTTCTGGTCACCTTTCATGGTGTAAACCAGCGCTTCGGCAGGCACGGCCAGGAATTTCTCTTCAAACTTCGCGGTCAGCACCACCGGCCATTCCACCAGCGAGGTAACTTCTTCCAGCAGGCTTTCGCTCAGGTCCGCGTTACCGCCAATTTTACGGGCGGCTTCTTCAGCATCACGTTTGATGGTGGCTTTACGCGCTTCGTAATCAGCAATGACCTTCCCGCGCTCCAGCAGGATCTGCGGGTACTGGTCGGCATTGTCGATGGTGAACTCCGGCTCGCCCATAAAGCGGTGGCCGCGAATCACGCGATCTGACTGAATGCCCAGAATAGTGGCAGGGATCAGTTCGTCACCCAGCAGCAGCGTCACGGTGTGAACCGGGCGCACGAACTGAATGTCGGACGCGCCCCAGCGCATCAGCTTAGGAATCGGCAGTTTCGCCAGGGAAGTGGCGATCATGTTCGGCAGCAGAGCCTGCACGCTTTCGCCCTTCACATGGGCGCGGTACATCAGCCATTCGCCTTTGTCGGTCGCCAGACGCTCGGCCTGGTCAACGGTAATTCCGCAGCCACGAGCCCAGCCTTCGGCGGCTTTGCTTGGTTTGCCTTCGGCGTCAAACGCCGCAGACACCGCAGGGCCGCGTTTTTCGACTTCGCGATCCGGCTGAGAAGCTGCCAGTTTAGCAATTTTCAGCGCCAGGCGACGCGGAGCCGCAAACCATTTTACTTCGCCGTGGGCGATGTTGGCCGCATCCAGCTCGGCGGTAACGTTGGCAGCGAAGGATTCAGCCAGGCTGCGCAGGGCTTTTGGTGGCAGCTCTTCAGTGCCGATCTCCACCAGAAAAGTTTTTTCAGACATGCCTGCCTCTCTAGTTGTTCTTATTGCACATCGGGAAGCCAAGCGCTTCACGAGAAGCGTAGTAGGCTTCGGCCACGGCTTTGGTCAGGGTGCGAATGCGCAGAATGTAGCGCTGACGCTCGGTCACGGAGATGGCCTTGCGTGCATCCAGCAGGTTAAAGCTGTGAGCGGCTTTCAGAATACGTTCGTAGGCCGGCAGCGGCAGCGGAGTGTCCAGCGCCAGCAACTGCTGCGCTTCTTTCTCGTACTGCTCAAAGCAGGTGAACAGGAAGTCCACGTCGGCGTATTCGAAGTTATAGGTGGACTGCTCCACTTCGTTCTGGTGGAACACGTCGCCGTAGGTGGTTTTACCCAGCGGGCCGTCGCTCCACACGAGGTCGTAAACGCTGTCTACGCCCTGAATGTACATCGCAAGGCGCTCTAAGCCGTAGGTGATTTCGCCGGTAACAGGCTTGCACTCCAGGCCACCGACCTGCTGGAAGTAGGTGAACTGCGTCACTTCCATACCGTTGAGCCAGACTTCCCAGCCCAGGCCCCATGCGCCAAGCGTTGGGTTTTCCCAGTTATCTTCCACGAAGCGAATGTCATGAATCGTTGGATCCATACCCAGCTCTTTCAGAGACCCGAGGTACAGCTCCTGAATGTTGTCCGGGGAAGGCTTAATCACCACCTGGAACTGATAGTAGTGCTGTAAACGGTTCGGGTTTTCGCCGTAGCGGCCATCGGTAGGACGGCGGGACGGCTGCACGTAAGCGGTGGCCATTGGTTCCGGGCCTAAGGCGCGCAGGCTGGTCATCGGGTGAGAGGTGCCTGCGCCTACTTCCATGTCCAAAGGTTGAACAATGGTGCAGCCCTGGCGAGCCCAGTAGTCCTGTAAAGTCAGGATCAGGCCTTGAAAGGTCTTGGTATCAAACTTTTGCATGTTGAATTCGCACGCGTTCGGTGGATTTAAGAGAAGCGGCCAGTATATACGCAAACGCGGTCGAGTTGTATCAACACGGCAACGGAACGGCTGGCTGAGGAAAAGCCGTCAGGTTGTTGCGCGTTGGTTGAGGTTTTCGCGGCTGGAAAGGTGTGAAAATTGACCACTTTCATCAAATGAGCAGGTAAAACCTTCTTTGCGGGCAGTACTGCCCATCATTTCATAGCTTGCCTGGTACTGCTTAAAGTCGGACAAATTAATGCGCTGCGGCTGGGTGTTGTAGCGGAAAGCGGCCTGGTTTTTACAGGCAAGTTCCATCGCCTCGGTGTGAACAATCGGGCGAGCCTGCGGTGAAAAGTGATTTTCCTGCTGTGGAACACTACAACCACTGAGAATAAACGCGAAAAATGCGGCCAGGATGAGTCTATTTTTTCTTTCTACCATCATCATTCGCTACCAGTACGTTAAACTCGGTTTCTTATTCATATTCCCCGTGAACCATGCATTCTGCGAAGCCGTCATGGGGATAGCAAGATACGCAACACAAACTCAGAAATATCCGGGCGCAGGTATTAAAAGCAGGTTCAGGGGAACGAATGCAGCAAAAAATTAACTGGATTGATAACCTTAGGGGCATTGCCTGCCTGATGGTCGTGATGATCCATACAACGACCTGGTACATCACCAATCCGCACAGCGTGACCGATTTTAGCTGGGATTTTTCAAACGTTTTGAACTCAGCCTCACGCGTCAGCGTACCGCTGTTTTTCATGATTTCCGGGTACCTGTTTTTTGGCGAGCGCAGCGCCCAGCAGCGCCACTTTCTTCGCATAGCCAGCTGCCTGCTGTTTTATAGCGCCATTGCGCTGCTCTATATCTGGCTGTTTACCCCGATAAGCGTCGGCCTTGCGCTGCGCTACATCCTGGTAAAACCGGTGTTCTATCACCTGTGGTTCTTCTTCGCGATTATGGTGATTTACCTGCTTTCGCCGCTGATACAGGTGAAAAAGGTCAGCGCCGTAACAATCCTTGGGCTGATGGTGCTGCTCGGCGTGGTGGCCAACCCCAACACGGTACCGCAGACGTTGGGCAATATGCGCTGGCTGCCCGTTAACCTCTATATTAATGGCGACACCTTCTATTACGTGCTTTACGGGCTTTTAGGCCGGGCGATTGGCATGCTCGATACCCAAAGAAAAGGCGTCAGTGGCCTGGCGGGCGGCCTGTTTGTGATTTGCGTTATTTCCATTGCGCTCGGCACTCATCGGCAATTGGAGATTAACCAGAACTTCGCCGAGACTTTCTACGTCTATTGTGGCCCGCTGGTGTTTATCGCCGCCATCAGCCTGCTGGTCGTCGCGAAGAACTGCCTGAACCAGCGTCCGCTGCCCGGCCTGACGTTTATCTCACGCTACTCGCTGGGTATTTATGGTTTTCATGCGCTGATTATCCATTACCTGCGCACCCATAATATTGAGCTGACCCACTGGCCGGTGCTGGATATTCTGTGGATCTTCGGCGCAACGCTGGCGGGAAGCCTGCTGCTGGCCGTTGCCGTTGGAAAGCTCGACCGCAAAAAACTGGTTAGCTAAGCGCCGCGCATTCTGCCCCGCGCCCGATGCAGCTGTCGCGGGGAGGAAAACCCGGCGGCGCTGGCCGCCTGCTCCAGCCGCTGCCCCTGCTGTAGCCGCTGTTCCGCTACCGCAAGCCGCAGCTGTTCCAGATAGTCGCGCACGGATATGCCCAGATGCTGCTGAAACAGGCGGGATAAATGCCGGGGGCTGACGTGAACCCGGTCGGCAATTTCCGGTACCGGCCAGGGCGCTTCAGGCGAGGCGGCAAGCAGATCCTGCGCACGGTGCACGGCAGGATGAATATGGTTCCGGTAGCGAAGCCAGGGCGATAGCTGCGGGTCGTCGCCGGAACGGCGGAACCAGACGACCATTTCTCGGGCCACTTCAAGCGCCACCCGCGGGCCGCAGTAGCGGTTAATCAAATGCAGGGAAAGATCGATCCCGGAGGTGATCCCGGCGCTGGTCCAAATCCCCCGGTCTTCAACAAAAATCCGGTTGTCTTTGACCTGCGCGCCGGGGGCCGCCGCTTTCAATCGCTCAAGGACGTCATGATGCGTTGTGCACTGAATGCCGTGCATCAGCCCAGCCCGCGCCGCCAGCAGCGCCCCGGAGCACACGCACATCAGATTAAGCTGTTGGCTGTGGATTTGCGGCTGTAGGCGGGTTAACCAGCGCCTGACCTCTTCCGCCTGGGGCGTGGCAAAAAATCGGTTTGAGTCGCATACCCCAGGCAGCACCAGCAGGCTCCCGGCGGGAAGCTGTTCCGGTAACGGCTGAATGCCGCTGAAGGTCAGGCCGATGGAGGTTTCAACCTGAGGGTCCGGGCCAATGTAGTGCAGGTCAAAAGCCTTCCCGGCCAGCCCCAGCGTTTCCGCCGGGCCGCTCAGGTCGAGGGACAAGACCCCCGGCAGCACCACAAACCAGACCCCTATACTCATTCCAGCGACTCCAGACATTCGGCTACGGTTTGTATTTCGGCGAACCGCCCGGCCAGCACGGTTTCAGTGCGGTGGCGCAGGGTGGCTGCGTCCAGCGTAACGCCTTTCCAGGTCATCGGGAAGGTGAGCATGGCTTCGCTCACGAAAGAAACCCGGTAACCCAGGTCAGAGGCAACGCGCGCGGTGGTCTCACAGCATTGCTCGGTGCGGATCCCACAGATAATCAGGTGGTTGATGTCACGGGCGCGAAGCCAGCGATCGAGCCCGGTATCGGTAAAGGCGTTATGAATGTGCTTCTGAAAACTGACCGCCGCCTGATGCTGTAAAAACGACATCGGCGTAACAAATCCGGAAGCCAGCGAAAAGACATCATCTTCATCCACGTGGAAGATATCCACCACCGGCACACCTTTCTGCTGGCAGCCCGTAATAAGCGTCAGCATCGCCTGCTGAAACGCAGGGACATCGTCCTCTTGCCAGTAATTCCGGTGGAAGAAAGACTGTTGGGTATCGATGTTAATCAGCGCCGTACGTGACATATTCGGACTCCTCATTGGTTTGCTTAAAACCATTCTGACAAGGGATTCCGCAGACGCTAATACCAAAAACGGACAGGATAGTGTTGGTTTGAGACGATGCCCTTCAGCCACAACGTCGCGGCTTGTTTTACCCTCACCCTGGCCCTCTCCCTAAAAGGAAGAGGGAATAAACAAGGTTCCCCGTCGCCTGTGTCTACCCTACTCTCACGGTCATCAGGACATCAGCGGCAACAGCTGCTGATAGAGTTGGTTGAATACCTGCCGTCTACCGGCATAGCGCTGGTGCAGCGCAAAATCCGGCCGATGCCGCTGCTCGAGAGGCAGCTGAGGCAGCAGCGCCTGCAAAGACTGACCCGGTGAAAGCGCTATTTGCGCCAGGCGAGCCGCACCGAGCGCGGGCCCAACGTCGCCGCCGGTGCGGTAGTCCAGCACCTGGCCGCTGATATCGGCCAGCATTTGCCGCCAGTACGGGCTACGGGCGCCACCGCCAATCAGCGTGACGCTGTCCGGCGTAATGCCGCATTCATGAACAATATCCATGCCGTCCGCCAGCGCATAACCCACGCCTTCCAGCACCGCACGGGCAAGCTCGGCGGGGCCATGTTGATGGGTCAGACCAAAAAAGGTGCCTTTAGCCTGTGGGTTGTTGTGCGGAGTCCGTTCACCGGAAAGATAGGGCAAAAACCAGACGACACCCGCATCCCGATCCGCCTGTTCAGCCGCAGCCAGCAGAGCCGGAACGCTGCCCAGGCCGGTGAGTTTTGCCGCCCAGTCAAGGCAAGAGGCCGCGCTTAGCATGACCGACATCAGGTGCCAACGGTTGGGTAACGCATGGCAAAAACTGTGTACCGCGCTTTCCGGCTTACTGCGAAAACCGTCGCTTACGGCGAAATAGACGCCGGAGGTGCCGAGCGAGAGCATGGCCTGCCCGGCGTCCACCATCCCGACGCCGATAGCCCCGGCGGCATTATCACCGCCGCCCGCCACCACGGGCACCGCAGGCATATTCCAGCTTTCGGCGACATCGCGCTTCAGCACGCCGGTGATTTCGCTGCCCTCAAACAATTCGGGCATATGCTGGCGAGAGAGGCGGCAGGCATCGAGCATGGTGTCGCTCCAGTCCCGGCGGGCCACATCCAGCCACATCGTACCCGCCGCGTCGGACATATCACTGGCAAATTCACCGGTCATCCTCAGGCGCAGGTAGTCCTTCGGCAGCAGCACTTTATCAATTTGCGCAAAAATATCGGGCTCGTGTCGCTCGACCCACAGCAGTTTCGGCGCGGTAAAGCCCGGCATCATCAGGTTGCCGGTTATCGCTCTGGACTCTTCGACATTACTTTCCAGCAGCGCACACTCCTCGCCGCTGCGGCCATCGTTCCAAAGAATGGCCGGGCGAAGCACGCGCTGTTTGCTGTCCAGTAACGTCGCGCCATGCATCTGGCCGGCAAGCCCAATCGCCTTTACGCCGCTAAAAGAGCGTTCCGCCCCTAGCGCACGCATCGCGCGGTCTGTGGCCTGCCACCAGTGTTCGGGATCCTGCTCGGACCAAAGGGAGTGAGGCCGGGAAACGGTCAGCGACTCGCTGTGTGCAGCCACCACCTCGCCTGCTTCACTCAGCAGGATTACCTTCACGCCCGACGTGCCAAGATCGATGCCGATATACATGGTAGCTCCTTAATATCGCGCCGCTTTTCGGCGGCGCAGGCAAGTTTAGTTATCGAACAAATAGTGGTTAATCAGGTTTTCTAAAAGCTCCTGATGCCCGCTCTGATGCTGCGGGGCCAGCTTGTGCTGCTCAGCGTACTGCGCGCGCTGCGCGAGGGATATCTGGCCTTTAAGAATTTGCTGGCCCAGCTCACTATTCCACCCGGCGTAACGTTTAGCGACACGTTTATCAAGCCTGAGGTCAGATAGGAGAATCGCTGATGTGATGGTTTTTTTACAAGAGAGTGTGATGCAGAATTAAGTGAAAAGACGGAGGAACCGATAATATCGATAACGTTAGTTTTTAATAAAAACCATCGCCGTAAAAATCAATTTGCGTTTAAAACCATAAATAACAATGCCCTCCGAAGAGGGCATTGAAATAAATGTACGATCAAAATCAGAATTAATTCGGCAGCATGAAACGCTGGTTACTCTGATACATCGCGAAAAGAAAATTATTATAGCTGGAGCCTTTGGTCGAATACCCTTTCAGCTTGTGGATCATATTGTTGGCCGTCACTTCCTGATCCGCTTTGCGCAGCTTGGCGCGCTCTTTACGGAACGAAGAATAGGCCGGATGGGTATTCAGATTAGCAACGTAGGCATTAACGCCTTCATTCAGAGAGCCGTAATGCAGGTAGCCTTTCACTTTACCCGGCTCGCTGTTGCAGTGGCGCTTCGTACACTTCATGCCAAACAGGTTGTTGTTGCTGCGGGCAAGCTTAGAGGTGCCCCAGCCGCTTTCCGCCGCCGCCATCGTCGCCACCATATTGGTAGGGATAATGTCGACTTTCTCCAGCAACGTGTTCCACGGCACACGATTAGTGTTGCCGCGCCATGCCACCTTATACCGCTGGGTGATTTCTTTCAGGCGCGTACGCTCGCTCGGCGACCAGCGTTTCTCGTACTGTTTTGAAATCAACCAGTTACGATCGGCGGTAATCGCGGCATTTTGGCGGGTAATATATGGCATGACCGTCCGGAGAAACGCTTTTTTCCTTGGTGTCCCGGAAGGGTATTTTCGCAAATCAGGAAGCGAACCATTTTCACTATTGCGAGAATACTCTTTTTTACTACTTGCCAGCTTACTACTTACCGCTTTTTTACTGCTTACTTTCGTTATATGGGCCTTGGTGTGCGATTTGGGCTCATGTTTACTGGCGAACGCGTGACTTGAAAAGCCCACGGTCAGCAGCATGAGTATCGCGGCCCCGAATCGTCGGAATGGGGGTGATATCATTAGCTCTCCTGGTCGGATCGATCGTTTCCAGTGCCTTATTTTATAAAAGGTTTTAGAAAAATAGACGCGAATTATACCAAAAATAACCGCTCAGAGCACCTTTAGAAATAGTACTATTCCGAAACAATGTCACCAATGAACTTCTTATGGTGGCAAAAAGTATTGTAAAATTCGGGGGTTAATCACAGTTCATGCGGCAGGAAAAAAATGAACTGCTGAGGGTTATTCCCGCGTTTAGAGAGTGAGATTATTGGTTATATTTTAGGATGGCGGCGGCGATGACCAGGGCGGGGTGTAACCGGGGTTAAGGCGCTCAGATAACATTTTAATACAGGAAAACTGGCAACATGAGCCTGGTGCAAAACCTGATAAAAAAAGCCTTTGCTACTGCGAACGCTAATGAAGCCGCAAGCTTCCTGGCCAGCGCCTGTAACCGAATGAAATTGCATAACAAAGAGCAAATTCAGGCCGAGGTCAGCGCAGCATTAGTGAACGTCAATCTTGTCCGCATCAGTGAAAAACCGCCGCAGACCAAAACGGTCTATCAGGACTCACCGGAAACCCTTCGTCGCCTGAAAGACGCCGAGTCACTCTCAGCCAGCCTGCTTATCCAACTGCGTGAAGCACAGCAACGTTACGCTCAGAGCGACACCGCGGAAACCACCACGCGCCTGCATAAATTTGAAAAACAGGTCACAGAGCTCCAGAAAGCGCTGAATATTAGCCAGGAAATGCACCTCAAAGAATCGGCATTGGTGCGCAGCGTGATGCAGCGAGAAATCGACGAGCTAAAAAGCCTGCTGAACCGGCAGAAAGAGTCTGGATCCGGGCTTGTTGAAATTCATCAGCGCGAAAAAGCCGAGCTGCATCAGCGCCTGGAAGCCGCAGACGAGCTGATAAAAACCCAGCAGGAAGCGCGCTACAAAGCAGAAGCGGAAGTCACCGTGCTACATGAAAAACTCGAAAGCCTGCGCGCCGACAACCACTACAGTTTTGAGCAATGCGAAACCCTGAACGCCCGTCTCACCAAAACTATTGATGAGCTGCTGGCCACCCGCAATACGTTGAGCGCCCACTTCGGCCACTGGCTGACGAATAAATAAAAACGTTAACGCCGTCACTCACCCCTGCGGCTCCACCCTGCATAACGTAGGCGCAGGATGAGCGAATCCCCCCGGGACGGTGGCAAACTGCGCAATAAATCCCCGCTGGATGATGCGTATGAAACGGCTTTCTCTCTGTCTTTTACTCACACCCTACCTCGCGTACGCGGGCTGGAGCACACCGGGACTGCCTCCTTTTCAGGAAACGGGCCCGGGCCTGTTCACCAGCGCCGCTCACCTCGATAAAGGCTCGCTGCCGCTTAATCTGAAGCTAGATAACCAATGCTGGCAGCCCTCAGAGGCCATCAAACTGAATCAGGTTCTGTCCCTTTCGCCTTGCGCCGGGGACGCCCCGGCGTGGCGGCTTTTCCGCGCCGGAGAGTACCAGGCGCAAATAGATACCCGCAGCGGGACGCCAACGCTGATGTTGAGCCTTCAGCCGGAGGCCAGCAGTCAGCCTCAGCAAACAGTGGCGCAGTGCCCGAAATGGGATGGAAAGCCGCTCATCGTCGACGTCAGCAGTACCTTCCCGGAAGGCTCACTGGTGCGGGATTTCTATAGTGGAAACACGGCCAAGGTTGAGCAAGGCCATATCACGCTGATGCCCGCGGCCGGAAGCGACGGTTTACTGCTGCTGGAGTCCGCAGCCGTAGAAAAGCCAGCCCCGTTTAGCTGGCAAAATGCGACGGTCTATTTCGTTCTCACCGACCGTTTTGAAAACGGCAACCCCGCAAACGACAACAGCTATGGCCGCCACAAAGACGGTATGCAAGAAATTGCCACCTTCCACGGCGGCGATCTCGCCGGGCTGACTAACAGGCTGGATTACCTGCAGCAGCTTGGCGTTAACGCGCTCTGGATAAGCTCCCCGCTGGAGCAAATTCACGGCTGGGTGGGCGGCGGCACCAAAGGCGACTTCCCGCATTACGCCTACCACGGTTACTACACCCAGGACTGGACGAAACTTGACGCCAACATGGGTAACGAAGCCGATCTCCGCCAACTGGTGGATGAAGCCCACAGGCGCGGGATCCGCATTCTGTTTGACGTTGTCATGAACCACGCCGGCTATGCGACGCTTGCCGACATGCAGGAATATCAGTTTGGCGCGCTGTATCTTAAAGGTGACGAACTCAGGAAAACGCTCGGCAAGAACTGGACGGACTGGAAGCCTGCGCCGGGCCAAAGCTGGCACAGCTTTAACGACTACATCAACTTTAGCGACAAAGCCGCATGGGATAAGTGGTGGGGCAAAGCCTGGATCCGAACGGACATTGGCGATTACGATAATCCAGGCTTCGACGACTTAACTATGTCGCTCGCCTTCTTGCCCGATTTAAAAACCGAAGCGACCGCTCCGGCAGAACTCCCGATATTTTACCGCCACAAGCCGGATACGGCCGCGAAAGCGATAGCAGGCTACACCGTTCGTGATTACCTGACCCACTGGCTTAGCCAATGGGTACGTGACTATGGCATCGACGGCTTCAGGGTTGATACCGCAAAACACGTTGAAAAAGCGGCCTGGCAGCAATTAAAAACGCAGTCCAGCGCGGCATTAGCCGAATGGAAACGGGCCAACCCGGACAAAAAAATCGATGACGCGCCGTTCTGGATGACGGGCGAAGCCTGGGGCCACGGCGTGATGAAAAGCGATTACTACGCCAGCGGCTTCGACGCGATGATCAACTTCGACTACCAGGAACAGGCGGCCAAAGCGGTGGAGTGCCTGGCCACGATTGACCCCACCTGGCAGCAAATGTCAGAGAAGCTTCAGCAATTCAACGTGCTGAGCTATTTATCCTCTCACGATACCCGCCTGTTCCGGGAGGGCGGGCAAAAAGCGGCAGAACTGCTGATGCTGACGCCGGGCGCGGTGCAGATTTTCTACGGCGATGAAACCCAGAGGCCGTTCGGCCCCACGGGTTCTGACCCGCTGCAGGGAACCCGCTCGGACATGAACTGGCAGGATGCCGCCGGGAAGGAAGCCGCCACGCTTGCCCACTGGCAGAAGCTGAGCCAGTTCCGCGCCCGCCATCAGGCCATCGGCGCAGGAAAACAAACGACGTTGAGCGTCGCACAGGGCTATGCTTTTAGCCGGGTCAGCGGCGATGACAAGGTGATGGTGGTGTGGGCGGGGAATCGATAGTCGTCATATCGACTATTTAAGTTCGGCTAAGGTTCCGTTCACTTCCAGTTCGGTTTCATATGTCACCACCGAACCGGTGAACGACTCGGGGAAGTCACCGTCACTTCCCCGAGAACCCGGACTCCCGGCCAAATAAATCGACCACTAAAGCGGCAGACCTCCGTTTTATCTCCCAGTCCTGGGTCGGCTGAGATGCGTTCCCGACGCTCTCAGCCTCCGGCCAGTCGGAGAGAAAACGGAGGCGATTTAAGCCGGAACCGAGCCTCGCTTCAAATCCGCAGCTACACAGAGCGTCACAGTCGCTGTAAGCCTCACAGCCACGCCCTTGTTCCCGGCTCTCATCGCCCCCGGTTATGACCCAACTCAGGCGGGGTGGAGCTGCCGGGAGCAGCGAAAGAGAGCGATCGTCGGGAACGAATCGCGAACGACCCCGAATGTTTGGGTGATGGCCGGTGGGTTTACCGCTTCAGCGGCGATGAGCTCGCCGGGCGCCGGGGGTCGTCAGGGGGCATGGCGTAATGCCACCTGACACGTTCACCGTCTCTGAACGTACAGAGAAAATAGATCTACAGGTGAACGGAACTTCATCCGTTTCCCCATAGAAAATATCATAAGAGCCAGCATCAATGATGCCGCCACCATTCAACATATCCTGCTACACCGCACAAATCCCACAGCATATTCGCCAATAGTGGCTATGCTTACCGGGTTTGCACGGCGTAATTTGTAGCGCTATGGTTAGCCTCTTTTCAAAAGTATTCAGCAGACCCACGTTATGACGTTTTCACTTTTCGGCGACAAATTCACCCGCCATGCAGGCATCACCCGCCTGATGGAGGATCTCAACGACGGCCTGCGCACGCCCGGTGCCATCATGCTTGGCGGCGGTAATCCTGCGCAAATCCCGGCGATGAACGACTACTTCCAGCAGCTGCTTTCCGAGATGCTGGCCAGCGGCAAACTGACCGACACGCTATGCAACTACGACGGTCCGCAGGGGAAAAGTGAACTGCTAAAATTGCTTGCCGGCATGCTGCGCAATGAACTGGGTTGGGACATCGAACCACAGAATATTGCACTGACAAACGGCAGTCAGAGCGCGTTTTTCTACTTGTTTAACCTTTTCGCCGGACGTCATGCGGATGGCCGCACCAAAAAGGTGCTTTTCCCACTGGCGCCGGAGTACATCGGCTACGCGGATGCCGGGCTTGAAGAAGATCTGTTTGTCTCCACTCGCCCGAACATCGAGCTGCTGCCGGAAGGCCAGTTTAAGTACCACGTTGACTTCGAACATCTGCATATCGGCGAAGATACCGGCATGATCTGCGTTTCACGCCCAACGAACCCGACGGGCAACGTGATAACCGATGAAGAGCTAATGAAGCTGGACGCGCTGGCCAACCAGCACGGTATTCCGCTGGTTATCGATAACGCTTACGGCGTACCGTTCCCCGGCATTATCTTTAGCGAAGCCCGCCCGCTGTGGAACCCGAACATCATCCTGTGCATGAGCCTGTCCAAGCTCGGCCTGCCGGGCAGCCGCTGCGGAATAATCATCGCTAACGAGAAAATCATCTCCGCCATCAGCAACATGAACGGCATCATTAGCCTGGCACCGGGCGGGATTGGCCCGGCGATGGCCTGCGAAATGATTAAGCGTAACGATCTGCTGCGCCTGTCCGAGACGGTTATCAAGCCGTTCTACTACCAGCGCGTGCATGAAACTATCGCCGTTATTCGCCGCTACCTGTCGCCGGAGCGCTGCCTGATTCACAAACCGGAAGGCGCTATCTTCCTGTGGCTGTGGTTTAAAGACCTGCCGATCACCACCGAACTGCTGTACCAGCGCCTGAAAAAGCGCGGCGTGCTGATGGTGCCGGGCGATTACTTCTTCCCCGGGCTGGACAAGCCGTGGCCGCACACGCACCAGTGCATGCGCATGAATTATGTGCCGGAGCCGGAAAAGATTGAGGCGGGGGTGAAAATCCTGGCCGAAGAGATTGAGCGAGCGTGGGCGGAAGCCGAGTAACAAGTAGCAATAGAAAACGGGGCTCAAGGCCCCGTTTTTTTTATCTCACCACTAAAGCGTCGTACCCTTTCCAGCGGTAGTTCAGCATCGAAATTCCCCAGCAGGCGATAAACAACCCGACGACGACAAATCCGGCATTGCCGAGGTTATCGTTGAGCGCGCCAACCCACTGCCAGATCCCGCCCTCAAGCCCGAACTTGTCCGCCAGCAGGCCCAGCGCCTCAAGGCCGCCGATAAACAGCGCCACTACCACAGACGTTCCGGTAATCGTCATGTTGTAGTAGAGCTTGCGCTGCGGCTTGTTAAACGCCCAGCCGTAAGCGCCAACCATGATCACGTTGTCGAGGGTATCCACCAGCGCCATGCCGCTGGCAAACAGCGCCGGGAACACCAGAATCGACCAGATCGACATCCCGCTGGAGGCGCTGGCGGCAGAAATGCCCAACACGCCAATTTCGGTCGCGGTATCAAAGCCCAGACCGAACAGGAAGCCGACCAGGTACATATGCCAGCTTTTGCCGATCAGGCGGAAAACCGAGTTAAACAGCCAGCTCATCATACCGCCGCCGGTCATTTCCGTCGCATCTGCGGACAGCGGCTCACCGCGCTTAAGCTGGCGGAAGTTACGCCACACGCCGCGCAAAATAACGAGGTTTACCAGCGCCATTGCCAGCAGGAAGCAGGCAGAGACGGCGGTACCGATAACGCCGCCAACGTCATGGAACCAGTCCATTTTTTGCTGGAAAGCCGCCGCCGTCGCCGCAATGGCGACCGAGGCCAGAATAACAATGCTTGAGTGGCCCAGCGAGAACCAGGCCCCCACGCCAAACGGGCGCTTTCCCTGCTGCATCATTTTGCGGGTCACGTTATCAATCGCGGCAATATGGTCGGCATCTACCGCGTGGCGCAGGCCATAGCACCAGGCCAGCAGGCTTGCTGCCATCAGCGCCGAGCTGTGGTTAAACGCCACCAGCGCCCAGGCCCATGCGGCAAAGTTAGCCGCCACTAAAACCGCCAGCAGCAGGCCGGCTCGTGGGTTGTCACGAAGAACACGCATTAACATCTTTTTTATCCTTGTGGTGATTCAAATAGCGGGCAGCGGCAACCACTGCCTGCCCCAGGGAAAGTGCCCCGTCGCCGGCCGGAAGCCGCATCGGGAAGAGAGTTTTAAAATCGGAGAGGTAGAACGCGAGGCGCTCACGCAGCAGGCGGTTGTGCAGTACGCCGCCACAGCAGGCCACGGTGGTCACACCGGTCAGCAACGCATGATGGCGAACCAGCTCAGCAAGGCCTTTCGCCAGCGCATCGTGGAACGCCCAGGCCCGCGCGCCGGCCTCGCTCTGCCAGCCAAACCACTGCCGCCAGAACGCCGCGAGATCGAGATGACCGTTCACCAACGGCAGCGTGACAGGATGTGAGCAGGGGCCAGCGTCCAGCGCCAGGGCTTCAAGGCGGCAGGCGGCTTCACCCTCATAGCTTTGTTGCCAGGGCGCGCAGTTAAGCGCGGCGGCAACCGCGTCAAACAGTCGCCCGCAGGAGGAAGCCAACGGAGCGTTAACCCGCCGCGCGACGGCTTTTGCCAGCGGCTGCCAGTTTTGCGCCCTGACAGCTTTCGTTTCGGGATAGCACTGCCAGCCGGGTACAAACGCCTCGCACTGCGCCAGCAGGTTGCGCCACGGCTGCACGGCCGCCAAATCGCCACCCGGTAGAGCCACGGCAGGCAACCCGCTAAGGTGTACGCTGCGCAGGTAGTTCACCAGCAGGCATTCCCCACCCCAAAGCTTGCCGTCCTCACCATAACCAATGCCGTCCAGCGCAAGGGCAATCACCTTGCCGCCGTTCAGCGGCCAGCCGTGTTCGGCCAGGCAGGCCGCCGCATGGGCGTGGTGATGCAGCACTTCGGTGACCGGCAGCGCCATGTCACGCCCCAGCTGCGAGCTGTGGTATCCGGGGTGAGCGTCGAGCGCGACATGTTCAGCTGTAAAGCCGTAGATCTCGCCCATCAGCGCCAGCGAACGCTGCCATTGAGCCTCCACGCCTTCCTGAGTCAGATCGCCAAGGTGCTGGCTGAGCACCGCCTGCCCGCCGCGAACCAGGCAGAAGGTATTTTTGAGATCGCCGCCCAGCGCCAGAATCGGCGGCAGGTCTTTAAAGCCCGCAGGCAAAGGCAGTGCATCGGGCACAAAGCCCCGTGCACGACGCAGCATTTCGCCGCTGGGGCGCACAACGGAGTCGTCCATGCGCTGAAGAATGTCGCGGTTATGCAGCAGAAAGCCGTCGGCAATAGCCTCAAGATCCTGAAGAGCCTGGGCATTATCAACAGCTGGCGGTCTGCCGTTCAGGTTGCCGGAGGTCATCACCAGCGGGCCGCTGAAGTCCTGCGCCAGCAGGTGCTGGAGGGGATTGGCGGGCAGCATCACGCCGATTTCATTCCGCCCCGGCGCCACGGCAGCACTCAGCCCATGCAGGCAGTTGCTTGCCACCAGCACTACCGGCGCAGCGGGAGTTGAAAGCAGCGCCACGGCCTGCTCGGGCAGTCCTTCGGTCGTGGCAATCATCACCGCCAGCGGTTTGGCAGGCCGCTGCTTACGCGCCCGGAGGCGTTCAACGGCGGCGTGATTACCGGCATCCACGGCAAGATGAAAACCGCCAAGGCCTTTCACCGCTACGATTTTACCCTCACGCAGCGCCGCGACGGCCTGTGCAAGCGCCAGCTCGCCCTCGAGTCGTTGTTCTCCCTGCTGCCAGAAGATCTGCGGCCCACAGCCCGGGCAGGCGACAGGCTGCGCGTGAAAACGCCTGTCCATCGGGTTGCGATACTCTTCATCGCAGGCGGCGCAAAGCGGAAACGCCGCCATCACCGTGGACGGGCGGTCATAAGGCATCGCCCGGATGATGGTGAAGCGCGGCCCACAGTGGGTACAGTTGATAAACGGGTAGCGATAGCGGCGGTCGGCAGGGTCGTTAAGCTCGCGCAGGCAGTCGGGGCAGGTGGCGGCATCCGGCACGATTTGGGTGTCCATCGCGCCGCTGCCGCTGTGGCGAATGCTGAAGTCCTCAGGCAGAGGATCCCAGTACATTGGCTGCTGCTCTACGCTGTCGATGCGAGCCAGCGGCGGACAGTGTTGGTAAAGCTCGCTCAGGAAGGCTTCCGGGCTGGTCGCCAGGCGAACCACAACGCCTTCGCCGTCGTTGCAGACATCGCCCACCAGCTTCAGCCGCTGTGCGATTTGCCAGACAAAGGGGCGGAAGCCAACGCCCTGCACTTTGCCGCGAATGCGCAGTTCGGTGCCCCTCACCCTAACCCTCTCCCCGGAGGGGCGAGGGGACAGATCGGGGGTGAGGGTAAAAATCACGCTTCCACCGCTTCGCGCAGCCGCGCCTTCATGTTGTTGTAGGTCGTTTGCGCGTAATTCTCGGCCCAGGCCTGATCCTCAATCGCGCTAACCTTCACCGCACAATACTTGGTTTCCGGCGTTTTGGAGATCGGGTCGAGATTGTCCTGCGTCAGCTCGTTACAGGCGCCAATCCACCACTGATAGGTCATGTAGACGGAGCCTTTGTTAATGCGCTCGCTCACGTCCGCGCGGCTGATAACCTTGCCGCGACGCGAACTTACCCAGACCAGCTGCCGGTCTTTGATGCCCAGCGCTTCCGCATCCAGCGGGTTGATTTGCATAAAGCCGGGCTCGTCGGCGAGAGTTTGCAGCGCGGCACAGTTACCGGTCATCGAGCGGCAGGAGTAATGCCCAACTTCACGCACGGTGCAAAGCACCAGCGGGTAGCTGTCGTCGGGAACTTCGGCTGGCGCGCGCCATGCGGCGGCAAACAGCTGACCTTTGCCTGTCGGCGTGTCGAATTTGCTCCCCTTGTAGAGATACGGCGTGCCGGGATGATCGAGCGTCGGGCAAGGCCACTGCACGTGCCCCATATCGCCCATTTTTTCGTAGGTCACGCCATAAAACAGCGGGCACAGCTCGCGCAGCTCATCCCAAATTTGCTGGTTGTTTTCGTAGTGCATCGGGTAGCCCATCGCCGTCGAAAGCAGGCTGATGATTTCCCAGTCGCGCTTCACGTTGTACTTCGGTTCAATGGCTTTCTCAAAACGCTGGAAGCCGCGATCGGCGCAGGTAAAGACGCCGCCGTGCTCGCCCCAGGAAGTCGCCGGCAGCAGTACATCCGCCACTTCGGCGGTTTTGGTCATGAAGATATCCTGCACCACCACAAAGTCGAGCGCCTCAAACCCTTTGCGCACCAGCCCCAAGTCCGCTTCGGTCTGGAGCGGATCTTCGCCCATGATGTAATAGGCTTTAACCTTGCCCTCTATCGCCAGGTGCGGCACTTCGGTAATACGCACGCCAACGTTGTCATCCATTACCGCCGGATCGATACCCCAGGCTTTAGCGAACTTCGCGCGAACCTCGGGATCAACCACATCCTGGTAACCGGGGAACTGATTAGGCAGCACGCCCATATCGCAGGCACCCTGCACGTTGTTCTGCCCGCGCACCGGGCCAACGCCGACGTTTTCACGCCCAAGGTTTCCGGTCAGCAGCGCCAGGCTGGACAGCCCTTTTACCACGTCTACGGCCTGGCCAAACTGGGTCACGCCCATGCCCCACATGATGGTGGCAGAAGGTGCCGCGGCGAAGGTGCGCATCGCCTGGCGAACCTGCTGAGCCGGAACGCCGGTTAGATGCTCGACGTCCTCCGGCGCATAGTCCTTCACGGTTTCACGGTAGGCATCCAGCCCTTCGGCATATTTGGCGACGTACTCTTTGTCGTACAGCTGCTCTTCCAGCAGCACGTAGCCAAAGGCGTTCACCAGCGCCATATTGCAGCCGTTTTTAATTTGCAGATGCTGGTCGGCAATGCGGGCGGTTTCGATGCGACGCGGGTCACAGACGATAATTTTGGCGCCGTTGCTTTTGGCCTTAATCACCCGGCGCGCCACGATAGGATGGGAGTCGGCGCAGTTATAGCCCACCACCAGCAGGCATTTGGAGTTTTCGATATCGCCGATAGAGTTGCTCATCGCCCCATTACCCAGCGTCGCCTGCAGCCCGGCAACGGAAGGGCCGTGGCACACGCGGGCGCAGCAGTCGACGTTGTTAGTGTTCAGCACCGCACGGGCGAATTTCTGCATCACGAAGTTGGTTTCGTTCCCCGTTCCGCGCGAGGAACCCGTGGTCATAATGGCGCGTGGGCCGAACTGCTCTTTGATCGCCTTCAGGCGTTGAGCGGTATAGCTAATCGCCTCTTCCCAGCTGACCGGCTGCAGCTTGCCGCCCTTCTTGTAGCGGATCATCGGCTGCGTAAGACGAGGGGTCAGCAGCCTGGTGTCGTTAAGAAAATCCCAGCCGTAGTAGCCTTTCAGGCAGAGTTCGTTTTGGTTAGTCACGCCCTCGGCCGCTTCGGCGCGAAGTATTTTATTGTTCTCAACGACCAGTTTCAGTTTGCAGCCCGCGCCACAGTAAGGGCAGACGCTGGTAATTTTTTTCATCAGTAACAGACCTGTTAAAAGTTGAAATTCAAAGGGATTAGAACGTCAGAGCCGCAGGGGCATCTAACGCGGCACGGCGGCGTTTTTCCGCGCTCATTTGTTCCAGCCGGTTGCGATCAACGCACAGAATCGCGTTGGTCGGGCAGGCTTCCAGGCAGGCCGGTCCAGCCTCGCGGTGGTAGCAGAGGTCACATTTGTTGGCCTCGGCTTTTTCCGCCATCACGTTCAGCCCGGCACCGCTGTTACGAATAACCGGGCGCACGACGACCTCCATCGCGCCATAAGGGCAGGCGACGACGCAGGTTTTGCAACCAATACAGCGTTCCTGCATCACATGGACAAAGCCTTTGTCTCTACTAATGGCACCGTTAGGGCAGACGTTCGCGCAGGGCGCGTCCTCGCACTGGCGGCACATGGTGGCCGTAGAGACGTTCACGCCTTTAATGACGTGAATGCGCGGTAAGAAAGTGTGTGGGGTCAGCGCCGAGCAGTCCTGGCTCTCCTGGTGGGAGACAACGCAGGCCACCTCGCAAGTCCGGCAGCCGATGCATTTGCTCGAATCGGTAATGATGAAGCGGTTCATCATAAACTCCTGCAATAAGTGTGTTATCGCGAAGGCTTATTCACAAACCGTGCCAAAAATTAAAAACCAATAATTTCAATGCATTGAATTAAAATGAGCAATGAAAGAAGATGACATCGACACTAATGACGATGTCATTAGTGACTTACAGGCCTTCTGTTTCTTCCGCCGTCAACTGGGCATACCCACCGTAACCGGACCACGTCGCCAGCCGCTGGTAAACCTGCTCCACCGCCGCTTTTACCACCTCCGTCATCGGGTAGTAAAAGCCGACGATATCCGGCTGAATACCGAGGAACACCACTTCACCGACATCTTCTTTAAGCTGATCGATAAGATAGTTGAGCGGCATGTTATGGGTGGTCATCATAAACATCTCGGCGATGTCGTCCGGGTCGATGACGCGAATCTCGCCGGGATTGAGCATCATGTCGGTGGCATCCACAATCAGCAGCAGTTCCGGGTGCAGCTCGCGGATAGCGACGACGTCGTTTTCAGGCGCGCTGCCGCCGTCAATAACGACCCAGTCGCCCTGCGGGGAGGCCTGGCATTTTTCGGCCAGCAGCGGGCCTGCGCCGTCGTCACCCATCATGCTATTGCCTACGCAAAGCAGCACCTTAGTCATAGCGTCTCCTTACCATCAGGTAGATGGCGGGTTCCTGTTGAATGGCCTGAAGCATATCGAGCAGCGCCTGGCTCCAGCCCTGCTGTTCAGCCGTTTGCGTCGGCTTTGCCGCATCAAACGCGCGGGCCAGCATCACCACGTGGTTCTGGTCGATAACGATTTCACCGTAGCGCGGCACGCCGTTCATTTTGCGCCGGGCCTCGCCGTCGGCCTCAAGCGTAGCTACCCACGCCTGATAAGCTTCAAGCGGGCAAACCAGGCTCTCTTTCAGGCAGTCGATCACCCCCAGATGGTGGCCAATCGCCAGGCTGTAGTAGACCACCTGCTGGGCGTCAGCCGGGGTATTGTCGTTTTCGTCGACAAACTTGCGGCTGAGCTGACAGAACACCACCGACTCGCTCATTACACGCGCTCCTGATGGACCAGATGCTCAAGATTAGTGACGATTTCCGTCAGGCGCGGATCGTTTTCCGCGCTCAGCCACTGCTGAACGGCGTCGCTTCCCGCCGTCAGGTTAGTCATGTAGCTGTCGGCGATCTGGCGTCCATAGCGGTAGCCCGCCAGGCGACGAGCGGCGCGGTCAATGCGCACGCGCAGCGGCTGCACCATCTCCGGATGCAGGATTTTTGCCGGTTCTACGTCCAGCTCGCTTGCCGGACGGGCGTGGATCTTTTGTTCCAGCAGGCCAAGCGCCATCGCGAAGCCGTACAGCGTGGCGGCAGGCGTTGGCGGGCAGCCGGGGATGTAAACGTCGACCGGCACGATTTTGTCGGTACCGCCCCAGACGCAGTAAAGATCGTGGAAAATCCCGCCGCTATTGCCGCAGGCACCGTAAGAGATGCAGATTTTAGGATCGGGAGCCGATTCCCAGGCACGCAGTGCCGGAGAGCGCATCGCGCGGGTTACCGCGCCGGTAAACAGCAAAATATCGGCATGGCGGGGGGACGGAACAACTTTAATGCCAAAGCGTTCTGCGTCGAACAGCGGTGAAAGCGTAGCGAAAATCTCGATTTCGCAGCCGTTACAGCCCCCACAGTCCACGCGGTAAACGTAGGCGGAGCGTTTGATGTTTTTCAGCAGCGATGCCTTCATGCTGGCGATAGATTCGTCCACCGTCATCGGCACCGGCATGCCGTTTTGGTCACGTGGCCCCAGTAGGTTACTCATTAGCTGGCCTCCCTCATCTGACGGCTAAAGTCGATCCGGTCGGAAGACACCAGGCTTTGCTGGCGCTTGCAGTCCGGGCAGGTTTCAAATGCCCCACGGCGGCTTTCCGCGCGGGAATCGCCGTTGTGCTCAAGCAGCGCAATGGCGTAGTCGATCTCTTTTTGCACGGCGAACGGGCGGCCACACTCGCGGCAGTTGCACAGCGGGAAGCTGGCCTGCTGCAGGAAGTCGGCTTTATTCCATACCGCCAGCTCGTACTGCTGCGAAAGCTTGATGGCGGCAGTCGGGCAAACCTCTTCGCAGCGCCCGCAGAAGATGCAGCGCCCGAGGTTAAAGCTCCACTGCAGTTGCCCGGCGGCAAGATCGGTCTCAACGCTCAGCGCATTGGACGGGCAGGCGTTAACGCAGGCGGCACAGCCGATGCACTGCTGCGGGTTGTGTTCGGGCTTGCCGCGAAAATTCGGGTCCACGGCAATGGGCTGGAGCGGATAAGACTCGGTTGCCACGCCGCCCTTGATGGCTTTTTTGATGAAGTTAAACATGCGTTTTCCTTGTTTGCCTGGTCTTAGTGATTGACCCTCTCCCTGAAAGGGAGAGGGGGAAAGCTAGCTCGATCCAGTTCCCTCTCCCCTTTGGGGAGAGGGTTAGGGGCTGCTCATCACCGACCAGACATCAAAATTATTTCAGCGGCGAATTGGTGCGCTCAATGCTGTAGCGCTCCAGCTCTTTGTACGGCACCACCTGGCTTTTCTTCTTGCGCACGTCCACCACCGTCATGCGGTCGGTGCAGGAGTAGCAAGGGTCAAGGCTGCCGATAATCAGCGGGGCATCTGACACCGTGTTGCCGCGCAGCATGTAGCGCAGCGTTGGCCAGTTGGCGTAGGTCGCCGCCCGGCAGCGCCAGCGGTAAAGCTTCTGGTTGTCGCCGGTCATGCTCCAGTGGATATCGTCCCCGCGCGGCGCTTCCGAAAAGCCCAGCGCAAAGCGGTTTGGAATGTAGGTAAAACCGTCCACGGCGAGCGGGCCGCCAGGCAGGTTATCCAGCCCGAAATCAATCATGTTTAGCGCGGTGAAGACTTCGTTGATGCGCACTTTCAGGCGGGAAAGCACGTCGCAGCCGTCGAGGCTATGCACTTCCATCGGCAGCAGGCCGTAGCCCACAAACGGATGGTCGGCGCGGGTATCGCGGGCGTGGCCACTGGCACGAACCATTGGGCCGACGTTGCTGAAGTCACGGGCGATTTGCGGGTCGAGGCGGCCAATGCCCACGGTGCGCTGCTCGATGTTCGGCGTGCTCAGCAGAATATCCACCAGGTCTTTCACTTCCCGGCGCATCTGCTGGGCGAGCTGGCGGGTCTGGATCATGTCGTCTTTCAGCAGGTCACGGCGGATGCCGCCGATCAGGTTCAGACCGTAGGTTTTACGCGCCCCGGTCAGGATCTCCGCCATCTTCATCGACATTTCGCGCACGCGGAAGAACTGCATAAAGCCGGAGTCGAAGCCCACGAAGTGACAGGCCAGGCCGAGGTTCAGCAGGTGGCTGTGCAGGCGCTCAACCTCCAGAAGGATGGCGCGAATCATCTGCGCGCGCTCCGGGACCACAATCCCCATCGCGTTTTCGACCGAGGTGGTATAGGCGGTGCTGTGGGCAAAGCCGCAAATGCCGCACACACGGTCGGACAGGAAGGTGACTTCGTTGTAGCCCATGCGGGTTTCCGCCAGCTTCTCCATGCCGCGGTGGACGTAGAACAGGCGATAATCGGCGTCGATAATGTTTTCGCCATCGACGAACAGGCGGAAGTGGCCCGGTTCGTCAGAAGTAACGTGCAGCGGGCCAATCGGCACCACGTTGTTCTTTTTCGTCCCCAGTTCGTTGATGAACTCGTAGGTCTCTTTGTCGGTGGTCGGTGCCGGGCGCTGGCGATAATCCATGCTGTCTTTACGCAGCGGATAGAGATCGTCAGGCCAGTCGTCCGGCAGCACCAGACGGCGTTCATCGGGCAGGCCAACCGGCTGCAGGCCGTACATATCGCGGACTTCGCGCTCGCCCCAAACGGCGGCAGGAACGCGCGGCGTCACGGACGGGAACTCCGGTTTGTCGGCGTCCACTTCCACACGCACGGTGATCCAGCACTTGACGCCGCTTTCCATCGACAGCACGTAATACACCGCATAGCTGCCGCACAGCTGGCGTTCATCGTTCCCAAACAGCACCGAAAGCCAGCCGCCCTGCTGGTAGTAAAGCCATTCCACCACGTCCGGCAGCATGTTGAGCTTCACGGTGACGGTGATTTGATCTTTCGTCTGCCAGGCTTCGTCGAGCACGGCATTCGGGAATTGCTGATGCAGCGCGGCAAGATACTGTTGACCCATTTTTTCTTCAGACATCGATAAATTCTCTTAAATCACGCCGCCAGCAAGGAGACGAAGGCTAAAAAGGCAAAGCCAAAACCGGCCCAGGTAATGCGCGAGGTTTCAAGCCAACGCAGGCGCGCCATGCTGTTTTCAAACAGCGCGATAATCAGTACGCCCGCCACCAGCTTGACGACGGCCAGCGCCACGGCGAGAACAAGTCCACCCCAGCTAAAGGCGCTCATTTGCCCCCACGGCAGGAACACGCCGACAAACATTTGCAGAACAACCAGCTGCTTGAGGGAAATACCCCACTTCAGCACCGCAAAACCCGCGCCGCTGTATTCAGACAGTGGCCCTTCCTGCAGCTCCTGTTCAGCTTCGGCGAGGTCAAACGGCAGCTTGCCCATTTCAATGAAGGTCGCAAAAGCGCAGGCGACGAAGGCCAGCCCCAGCGTCAGGCTTTGCGCCACCGGCCAGGCGTGAATAGCCCCGGCGATATTGCTGATGTGCGTGCTGCCCGCAACCTGAGCGGCCACCCACAGGCTAAGCAGCAGAATCGGCTCGACCAGCACGCCGAGCATCGCTTCACGGCTCGCGCCAATCCCGGTGAACGGGCTGCCGGTGTCTAACCCGGCGATGGCGAAGAAGAAGCGGGCGATGGCGAACAGGTAAATTAAGGTGATCAGGTCACCTAATGACGGCAGCGGCGAGGCAATCGTCACCACCGGCAGCGCGGTGGCGATGGTCAGCATCACGCCAACCATCACGAACGGCATCAGGCGGAAAACCCAGCCGGACGCGGCGGGCGCCACGCTCTGGCGACCCAGCAGCTTGAACAGATCCCGGTATTCCTGCAGCACGCCGGGGCCACGGCGGTTATGCAGGCGGGCTCGCGTCACGCGGGTAATGCCGGACAGCAGCGGCGCGGCAAAAAACAGCGCCAGCGCCTGGATCAGGGCAAATAAAAACGTAGTCATATCAGTTCCTCAGGCAACCATCGCCACCAGTAAGACCACCAGCTCAACCATCGCCAGGCGGCGGAACGTGCCGGACAGGCACTCGCACTGCCAGCCGGGCATCCATTTCCCTGGGTTCAGGGTGTGGCGCAGCTTAAGCAAAGGCGCGAACGCCGCTTTTACCGGCTGGGCAAAGCCCGTCGCGGTGATCACCATCGCCTGTTCGTGGTCGTAGCCGCAGACCCATGCCGAGCCGCGGGAGCGGTTTGGCAGGCGGTCGCCACGGAAAACAATCATCAAAATAAACGGCAACAGCGGAGAGGCGACCAGCAGCAGCGTCATCATCGGCTGAGAAACAGCGGTATGCGCCGTTTGCAGCGGCAGCGGCACGGCGTGCTGAAGCAAAGGCAGCAGCCACGGCGAAGCCACACCAGCCACAACGCAGCACGCGGCCAGTAACGCCACGCTCACGTTCATCAGCCACGGCGCAGAGGTGGCGTTTTCTGCTTCTTTGGTGCGCGGCGCACCCAGGAAGGTGACGCCATAAACCTTCGCCATGCACATCACCGCCAGCGCACCGGTAATCGCCAGCCCAACGGCCAGCAGCGGCCCGATAAAGCGGCCGACAAACAGCGGCAGGCTGCCGAGACGGAAGAACGACTGATAGATAACCCATTCCCCGGCAAAGCCGTTCAGCGGCGGCAGCGCGGCCATCGCCATCAGCCCGACCAGCATCGCCAGCGAGATAACCGGCATGCGTTTACCGATCCCGCCCAGTTTCTCGATGTCGCGGTGCCCGGTACGGAACCAAACCGCGCCAGCCCCGAGGAACAGGGTGGTTTTAAACAGGCTGTGGTTGAACAGATGATAAAGGCCGCCGGTCATGCCCAGCGCCACCAGCACCGGTTCATTCAGCGCAATGCCGATCAGGCCGCAGCCCAGGCCCAGTAAAATAATGCCGATGTTTTCAAGGGAGTGATAAGCCAGCAGGCGGTTGATGTTGTGCTCCATCAGCGCGTAAAGCCCGCCGATAAACGCGGTGATCATGCCGACCACCACCACCAACACGCCCCACCACAGCGGCAACACGTTGCTGATAAGCGAGAAGCACATGATGCCGTAAAGGCCAATCTTCAATATCACGGCGGAGAACAGCGCGGCTGCCGGAGCAGAGGCATTCGCATGCGCCTGCGGCACCCAGCCGTGCAGCGGGATAATCCCGGCAAGCAGCCCAAAGCCGAGCAGCGCGAGGATCAGCACCGATGTCGGCAGCGGCGCACCGGCAATAAGAGGACGCAGCTCACCGTAACCCAGCGTGCCGTAGCGCTGCCACAGCAGCCAGCAGGCTATCACCAGTAGCACCGTACCAAGCCGGCCAAGCACAAACCACAGCTGCCCGGATTTCTGGCATCCGGTCAGGAAGTAACCTGCCAGAGAGATGATTTCCGCCATCGCCACCAGGGTGACAAAGTTGTCGGCAACCAGCGCCGCAACGCTTGCCGCGAGAATTAAGTTAATCAGCAGGCCGTTGGCTTTTATCGCAGGGTGGCGGTGCCAGGAACAGTTAAACAGGGAGATAAACAGGCCGCTGAGCGCCACGGTGACCAGCCAGACGCCGTTAAAAGCGTTGAGCTGAAAATGCCAGCGCCAGATTTGCGTGTCGCCGCTGAAGCCCAGCAGCGCCTGAACGCCCGCGACAAGCAAAAGCACGGAGCTGATTGCGCCGCCAACGCCGGCGAAAAAGCCGCTCAGCGGCTTAGAAAATGCCAGAACTCCGGCTAACACGGCGCTAACGACAAACCCCAAAAGCGCCCAGTGAATCAGTAGAAAAGCATTCATTTTCTCGCCTCTGGCTGGGTAAACAGGGTCAGGTCGCCGAGCGTCGCACCGAGCGTCAGCTCGCGCTTACGCTTGCTGGCCTGGGCGATGTCTTTGTTGTCGATAAGCCGCAACGCCTTGGTCGGGCAGGTGCGAACGCAGGCCGGGCCGCTTTCATCAAAGCTGCACAGATCGCATTTCACCGCGATAGCGCGAACGCCGGGAACCCAGTCGAGCAGCGGGCTAACGCGAGCCGGCGCCGGAGGTGCAGGCGGCGCTTTCGGGCTATTAACGTTGGCGGGAATATGCAGCGGACGGCTACCGGAAAATTCAATGGCGCCGAACGGGCAGGCAATACCGCAAAGTTTGCAGCTTACACACAGGCTCTCATTCAGCTGCACGGCCCCGTCCACGCGGGTAATAGCGTTAACCGGGCAAACCCCGGCGCAGGGTGCGTCTTCGCAGTGGTGGCACATCTGCGGCGCAGATTCATTCAGGTTGCGCATGACTTTCAGGCGCGGCAGGGACTGCAGACCATGCAGACGGTGCGTCTCGGCGCAGGCCGCTTCGCAGGTATGGCAGCCCATACACAATTTTGAGTCAGCGATTACAAAACGGTTCACCAGCTCTTCCTCAGGTGACGATCGTCATTTTTGACGAAAATATGCCGAAAAGCTGCCGGTTCGACAGTTCTCGACACCCCAGATCTCTTCATGCCACGGTGGACTGCTGAAGCAGCGTCATGGACAGCGGGGTGTTTTGCTGCACGGCCAGATAAAGGCTGTCGTAGACCGGGCGGATTAGCTCCAGGTAGTGATCGAGTACTTTCGCGCGGTCGCGGTTGCTGATGGCGTTATCAATACGCCCGTCATCATCAATTGTTGCTTTTGCAATCAGTACCTTATCGCTACCGTCACGCAGCTCAATGGCGTACTCGATGGTGTGGCTGTTAAAGCCTTCGGCGAGGTTTATCTGAATCACGAAGTGATCAAATAAAAAGAAACGCAGACTCTCGTCCGGGTTACAGCCCACGGCGTGGTGCAGCTTCGCTTTCGATAAGGTGATCCCCTGAATCAAGGTGTTGCCGTACTGGTGCCACTGCGAAAGCAGGCGCTGGTGCTTGTCGGCGATATACTCGGCTTTTTCGCTCAGTTCCCAAATGTTCATGTTTTATTCACTCTGTTAGTGCTTGTCCCTCCGTAAGGCACATTTCGTGCCAAAGTTTTAACTATCTGTATTTAAATGTTTTTTTGTTAAATCAACGTCAGGATAGTGCCGAATGACATGTCATTTCGTCATCTTTGACTTTTTGTGACGGGATTTTTTTACCCTCACCCTGGGAGGGAGAGGGGATAAATCATTCCCTTTCCTTTAAAGAACTCCCCCTCGCCCCTTCGGGGAGAGGGCCGGGGTGAGGGGCAAAAAAAAAGCCTGGCACCGTCTTTGCATTACCTGCCCCAGTTAACCCCCGGAGGCCCCATGCACGAAATCACCCTTTGCCAGCGCGCAGTCGAACTTATCGAAAGCCACGCCCGCCAGAACAACGTCCGCCGCGTAACCGGCGTCTGGCTGGAAGTCGGCGCCTTCTCGTGCGTGGAAACCAGCGCCCTGGAGTTTTGCTTTGACCTGGTATGCCGCGGCACGCTGGCGGAAGGCTGCGAACTTCATATTCACCAGCAGGAAGCCGAATGCTGGTGTCATGACTGCCAGCGGTTCGTCACCCTGCTAACCCAACGCGTCAAGTGCTGCCCAAACTGCAGCGGCAGCAACCTGCGCATCGTGGCGGATGACGGCATGCAGATTAAGCGTCTGGAAATCGATCAGGAGATAGCTCATGTGTAGCACTTGCGGTTGCGGTGAAGGCAACCTGTATATAGAAGGGGACGAGCGTAATCCTCATTCAGGCTTTCGCAGCGCCCCGTTTGCTCCGGCGGCACGCCCGCTGCAAAAGATAACCGGCGTGAAGTTCGCCCCAACCGCCGACGAACAGGGCGACCTGCATTACGGCCACGGCGCGGCGGGCACCCACGCGCCGGGCATGACGCAGCGCAAAATGCTGGAGATTGAGTTGAACGTGCTGGATAAAAACAACCAGCTCGCCGCCCATAACCGCGAACGCTTCGCCAGCCAGAATCAGCTGGTGCTGAACCTGGTTTCCAGCCCAGGCTCCGGCAAAACCACCCTGCTCACCGAAACGCTAAAACGCCTGAATACCAAAGTGCCATGCGCGGTTATCGAAGGCGATCAGCAAACGGTGAATGATGCGGCGCGCATCCGTGAAACCGGGACGCCAGCCATTCAGGTCAATACCGGCAAAGGCTGCCACCTTGATGCCCAAATGATCCGCGATGCTATGCTGCGCCTGCCGCTTGAGCAGGACAGCGTGCTGTTTATCGAAAACGTCGGCAACCTGGTGTGTCCGGCGAGCTTTGATTTAGGGGAACGCCACAAGGTCGCGGTGCTGTCGGTGACGGAAGGGGAAGACAAGCCGCTGAAATACCCACATATGTTCGCCGCAGCGTCTTTGATGCTGCTGAACAAAATCGATTTGCTGCCGTACCTGCAGTTCGACGTAAACAAATGCCTGGCCTTTGCCCGAGAGGTTAATCCGGATATCAAAATTATTCTGGTTTCCGCGACCAGCGGGGAAGGAATGGACGAGTGGCTTAGCTGGCTGGAGGCGGAACGATGTGCATAGGCATTCCCGGCCAGATTGTCGAGCGGCTGGCCGACGGCAGCGCAAAAGTGGACGTCTGCGGCGTGCAGCGCGACGTGAATTTAACCCTGGTCGGCGACGCCGCCGTGGGGCAATGGGTTTTGGTTCACGTCGGTTTCGCCATGAGCATTATTGACGAAGCCGAAGCGCGCGACACGCTTGATGCCCTGCAAAATATGTTCGAGGTGGAGCCGGACGTCGGCGCCCTGCTCTACGGCGAGGAGCATCGCTGATGCGCTATGTCGACGAATATCGCGATCCAGACCGCGTGATGCAGCTGATTGAGACGCTGAAAGCACGCGCCCCGCTGCTGGACTACACGGCAACCCGCCCGTTGCGCATCATGGAGGTTTGCGGCGGCCATACCCACGCTATTTTTAAATTCGGCCTCGACCAGCTGCTGCCGGATAACATCGAGTTTATCCACGGCCCAGGCTGCCCGGTTTGCGTGCTGCCGATGGGGAGAATCGACAGCTGCATTGAGATAGCCAGCCACCCGGAAGTGATTTTCTGCACCTTTGGCGATGCGATGCGCGTGCCGGGAAAAAACGGTTCGCTGATGCAGGCCAAGTCGCGCGGCGCGGACGTCAGGGTGATTTACTCGCCAATGGACGCACTGACCCTGGCGCGCCAGAACCCGGATCGCAAAGTGGTGTTCTTCGGGCTCGGCTTTGAAACGACCATGCCCGCCACGGCGATAACCCTGCAGCAGGCAAAATCGCAGGGCATCGATAACTTTTATTTCTTCTGCCAGCACATCACGCTGATCCCGACGCTGCGCAGCCTGCTTTCCCAGCCTGATAACGGCATCGGCGCTTTTCTCGCACCGGGGCACGTCAGCATGGTGATTGGTACCGAAGCCTATGACTTTATCGCCTCTGAGCACCAGCGGCCGCTGGTCGTCGCCGGTTTTGAGCCGCTCGACCTGCTGCAGGGCGTGCTGATGCTGGTGGAGCAAAAAATCCAGCAGCACAGCCTGGTGGAAAACCAGTACCGCCGCGTAGTGCCGGAAGAAGGCAACGGGCTTGCGCAAAAGGCGATAAGCGAAGTGTTTACCGTGCGCGGTGAGGCCGAATGGCGAGGCCTGGGCGTTATCAGCGAATCCGGCGTGCAGCTAACCGAAGCGTACCACCAGTTTGACGCCGAAGACCATTTCCAGCCCGAACCTCAGCAAGTTTACGACGACCCGCAAGCACGCTGCGGCGACGTCCTTACCGGGCGCTGCAAACCGCAGCAATGCCCGCTGTTCGGCAGCGGCTGCAACCCGCAAAACGCCTTTGGCGCACTGATGGTCTCCTCCGAAGGAGCCTGCGCGGCATGGTATCAGTACCGTTCTCAGGAGTGTGAAGTATGAAAACCGTTGAGCTAGCCCACGGCAGCGGCGGCCAGGCGATGCAGCAGCTTATCGCCAGCCTGTTTATGCGGGCCTTCGATAACCCGTGGCTTGCGGAGCAGGAAGATCAGGCCCGACTTTCCCTGGCGGAGCTAACCGCCAGCGGCGACAGGCTTGCGTTTTCCACCGACAGCTACGTTATCGATCCGCTGTTTTTCCCCGGCGGCGATATCGGCAAGCTGGCCGTGTGCGGCACGGCGAATGACGTCGCGGTGAGCGGCGCTACGCCACGCTGGCTGTCGTGCGGTTTTATCCTTGAAGAAGGCTTGCCGTTTGAAACGCTTGAGCACGTGGTCACCAGCATGGCAAACGCCGCCCGCACGGCAGGTATCGCCATCGTGACTGGGGATACCAAAGTGGTACCGCGCGGTGCGGCAGACAAGCTGTTTATCAATACCGCCGGGATCGGTGTAATTCCGACTGGTGTTAACTGGGGCGCCGCTCAGATTGCCGCCGGAGATCGGCTCATCGTCAGCGGTACGCTCGGTGACCACGGCGCAACCATCCTCAATCTGCGCGAGAAACTGGGCCTGGACGGTGACCTGCAGAGCGACTGTGCGGTGCTGGCGCCGATGATTGCTCCGCTTCTTCAAATCTCCGGCGTAAAAGCGCTCCGGGATGCCACGCGCGGCGGCGTGAACGCCGTCCTGCATGAGTTTGCCGACGCCAGCGGCTGCGGCATGGAAATCACCGAAAACCAGCTACCTCTGAACCCGGCGGTGCGCGGCGTCTGCGAGCTGCTTGGGCTCGATGCGTTAAATTTTGCTAATGAAGGCAAGCTGGTCATCGCCGCGTCACCCGAGTCTGCTCCGGCCATTCTGCAGGCTTTGCAGCAGCATCCGTGCGGCAAACAGGCCGCGATCGTTGGTGAGGTCGTTGAGCGGAAAGGCGTGCGCGTGGCGGGGCTTTATGGCGTAAAACGGACCCTCGATTTGCCGCATTTCGAGCCCTTACCGCGCATTTGTTGACCTGCACCAGTACGTATTCACGCAACGCTGACTAAACTTAAACAATATTTATATTAATAATATCTTTTAGCCCTGCGCCCGCCGCAGGGTATTTCAATGGAAAGCAAAAATGTCATACACGCCGATGAGCGATCTCGGGCAGCAGGGGTTATTTGATATGACCCGAACGCTGCTGCAGCAGCCCGATCTCAACGAACTCGCCAGCAGCCTGACGCAGCTGGCGAAACAGGGCGCGCTGGCCGATCGCGTAAACATCCTGCTTTACCATCCCCTCCATCAGCGGGTGAGCTTTTATGGCAAGGATAAGCACGGCAAAGGACTGCACTACGAAGATGAAATGGCGCTGGCCAACGGCCCGGTTCGCCGCATACTGTCACGCCCGGAAGCGCTGGTTTGCAGCCAACAGGAGTTTGATGAAACCTGGCCGCAAATGGCGAGCCTCGATTTGTATGCCCCTTTTGGCCGTTATTGCCTTTTGCCGCTGGCTTCTGAAGGGAAAATTTTCGGCGGCTGTGAGTTTATCCGCGACAGCGCAGACGGCTGGACCGAAAAAGAACTAAACCGGCTGCATACTCTGGCGCAAATTGTGGGCCTGGTTACCGAACAGATTCAGAGCCGGCTCAATTCCAGCCACGACCACCAGCTGCTGTGCCGCGAGCGCGATGACTTCCGTATTCTGGTGGCCGTGACGAATGCGGTGCTGTCCAAGCTGGATCTGGACGAGCTGATAAGCGAGATCGCCCGCGAAATTCATTATCACTTCGCCATTGATTCCATCAGTATCGTGCTAAAAAGCAGCCGCAAAGCGCGGCTTACGCTTTATTCCACCCATTTTGTTGATGAAGCCTCGCCGATTCACGATCAAAGCGACGTCGTTGAGGACGGTACGCTTTCAGAGCGGGTCTTTAAAAGCGGTGAAATGCTGCTACTAAACCTCTGCCCTGGCGACAAGCTGGCACCGTATGAACGCATGCTGCTGGAGATGTGGGACAACAAGCCGCAAATGCTTTGCCTGCTACCGCTAAAGTTTGGCAACAATATGTTGGGCGTACTGAAACTGGCTAAATGCAGTGAACACGGCTTTACGCCAGCCAACCTGAAGCTGCTGCGCCAGATTGCCGAGCGCATCGCCATTGCGGTAGATAACGCTCTGGCCTATCAGGAAATTAATCGTCTAAAAGAAAACCTGGTCGATGAGAACCTCTACCTCACCGAACAGATTAATAACGTCGACAGCGATTTTGGTGAAATTATCGGGCGCGGCGAAGCCATGTCTATCGTACTTAAACAGGTAGAGATGGTCGCCAGCAGCGACAGTACCGTGCTGATCCTCGGCGAAACCGGGACAGGTAAAGAATTGATTGCCCGCGCGATCCATAACCTGAGCGAGCGCAACAGCCGCCGGATGGTGAAGATCAACTGCGCCGCAATGCCCGCCGGGCTGCTGGAGAGCGATTTATTCGGCCACGAGCGCGGCGCTTTTACCGGGGCGAATAATCAGCGCATCGGCCGCTTTGAACTGGCAGATAAAAGCTCGCTGTTCCTGGATGAAGTCGGCGATATGCCGATCGAGCTTCAGCCTAAACTACTGCGCGTACTCCAGGAGCAAGAGTTCGAACGCCTCGGCAGCAATAAAGTCCAGGAAGTGGACGTGCGCCTGATCGCCGCCACCAACCGCAACCTGAAAGCGATGGTGGCCGACCGCGAGTTCCGCAGCGACCTTTACTATCGGCTGAACGTTTTCCCTATCACCCTGCCGCCGCTGCGCGAGCGCCCGGAGGACATTCCTCTGTTGGTGAAATCCTTCACCTTTAAAATCGCCCGTCGCCTGAATCGCAACATAGATAGCATTCCGGCGGAAACGCTGCGCGCCCTGAGCCGCATGGAATGGCCGGGTAACGTGCGTGAGCTGGAAAACGTGATTGAGCGCGCCGTGCTGCTGACGCGCGGCAACGTGCTGCATCTTTCGCTGCCGGAGGTGGACTACCACCCGCCGGTTGAGCGAGTGCGCTCCGCCGTCGCCAGCGAAGAGATACGTGAAGACGAAGACGAGTATCAGCGCATTCTGCGCGTGCTGAAAGAGGCCAACGGTGTAGTCGCCGGACCTCGCGGAGCGGCTCAGCGCTTAGGGCTGAAGCGAACCACGTTACTTTCGCGGATGAAGCGTCTGGGGATTGATAAAGACGCACTTTAGCCGGAAACTACGAAAACAGCCCTGGTTTATCCAGGGCTGTCAGAGAAAAGCAGCGCCTTCATGCAAGATGATTTCACCCTGACGATGAAGATAAAGATGCTGTGTGGAAAGCTCCATCAACCCAAGAGCACTACCATAGCATTCTACTCCAGCGCCAAAATCAAGAATCAGTGAGTTACCGTAGCGTATCTTAGGAAATTGCGAGGGTGAATGTCCTGCCAGGATATAATCAATGCCGCTGACTACCGTCGTAGATCTGGCCAGTTTTCGCCGTCTTCCCCATAGGCATGAAGAAACCGCCTGCCTATCGACCTCTATCAGTCTGTCGATAAAATCATGAAAATCGTCCACTTCAGGTGGAATTTCCGCGTGCAAAATGGCGTACTGATAACCACCTGATTCAACAATAACCACCATCGGAAGTTGTTCAATTAATCGCACGCAACGGGATTGTTGTTCTGGGGGAAGAGAAAAGAACCATTCCCCACCTTCTTCACACCAGCGCTGTTCAATACTATGTCGTTGTTCTGTCGTTGCGAGATCCCACTCCTGCATCAAACCCTCATGATTCCCACGCACCGAATAAAACCATTCTGAATGAAGGAGCTCAAGGCAAAGCAGACTGTCTTTACCGCGATCGATAAGATCGCCAACAGCAATGACCCGATCATGATGTTCATCAAAACCAACATGCTGCAGTAAAGCGTTAAACGCTTCATAACTGCCATGGAGATCGCCAACAACAAAGTCACGACCAACCTTGTTCTCTTTCAAAGAGATAATCACAACTTGTTGCCTCTCCAGCCGCATATTCTTTTTCATCAGTATGTTGCACAACTACTGTGTTGTTCATAAAATAAAACTGTTCATACATCATGAACACTAAAAAGGTGTGAACACAATGTATAGAGAAGAACAACTATTCGAAGAACTATCCCAAAACCTTCCTGAAGGTTTAGCAATCACTGTACATACTAAGGCTAACTCATTGTCTGATGAAGGCTATGATGGCTTTATCGATATCAATATGCCCGACGGTCGGGCATTTCCTTTTGTGTTTCAAATACGCTTTCGTCCACGTAAAGAGCAGCTTCTTTTTTGGGAAGAGATACAGAATAAAAAAAATTTCTCACAGCCCGGGCTACTGGTTTGTGACCGCATGACTCCGGCTCTTGAAAAGTATTGCATCGAGAGGGGTATACATTTTCTCGATAGTGCCGGCAATGCCAGTATCACTGTACCTGGGTTGTTCCTGAGAGTCTCAGGCCGAAAAAACAACGCCTTTAATGAAGAACCCAGCAGGATGTCATCCGGCGTAATGAAGTTACTGTTTGTTTTGCTCTCCGAGCCCGGCACCATCAATACCAATTACCGCCAGTTAGCCACTTTAGCCGGAATATCTTTAGGAATGGTGAGCAAGGCTTTCGACTACCTGGAATCAAAGCGTTTATATCGCCAGTCAAAGCAGGGGCGCCGCCTCACCGACCCCGAAACCCTGACAGCACAGTGGATCCGTGAATACGCCGTTGAATTACGCCCTAAGTTAAAAACGCTGGTTCTGGAGGAAAATGACAACTGGCGTAAGCGCCATCTTGAACCCGGCGAGTGCTGGGGAGGAGAGGCCGCCGCCAACATATTAAGTGACAGCTATCTTCATCCTGAACACATACAACTCTTTACTCCTCTTCCGCTCTCTTACCGTAAAGAGAGTCTGGGTCTTCGATCCCATCCGAAGGGGAACTTTCATCTCACCTCCGCATTTTGGGGCGAAGACTTTACACCGACGACACGAGGCATTGTTTTGTTAAGTATCGCCGAATTAATGGCCTCGCAGGATGACCGAAATATTGAAACCGCAGGGCTACTGAATGACAGATATTTACAGCTTAAAACAGCCACTCTCTTCGGGCACTGAAACATTACTTGAACGCATAGCTCAGAGCTGTACTGAACCCAGGATTGAATTTTTCGTAGCTGGCGCAACGGCCAGAGAAGTGATTTTGACGCATCTACATGGCAGAAGAAGCGGTCGCCATACGCGGGACATCGATATTGCCATTTTCATCAAAGACTGGCAGCAGTTCTCAGCGCTTAAGCAGGTCATTCTCGCCCAAGGAGCAGAGGAAATTAAAGGTAACGCCCATCGACTGGTATGGGAAGGAAATGAACTGGATATCATTCCATTCGGTGAAATAGCCGAAGAAAATGCAATAGCATGGCCACCAGACAGAGATTTTGTTATGTCGGTAGACGGCTTCCAGGAAGCGTTTAAAAGCGCTATATCCATTCAGCTGAGTTCCGGTACTGTGATCAGATTTTGCTCTCTGCCGGGTTTGCTATTGCTGAAACTCTTTGCCTGGCGAGATCGAGGTGCAGAGGTATCAAGAGACGCTGTCGATATTTTTAACATTTTAAAAGAATATAGCGCGGTTGAAGAAGATCGCTTGTATGACAATGATAAATGGGGTGAACAAGTCGACTGGAACCCTGACAGGTTAGGTGCCAGACTTGCCGGAAGTGATACGGCCCTGATCTCATCACCAGAGCTTCGACAAGCGGTATTAGCCCTGGATAAAGAGCGGCTGAAGGATACCATTACACGACATACATCCGGCAGTACCTCGGAAGATATCGATATGATGATCGACGACTTCTGGGCAGCGTTCTCATAAGCACTGCCGTGGTAGTTGCTAAAGACGCGCTTTAGCCGGAAACTGGGGATAACCCTACATTTTTTGTCTGGAACCTGAATTATGGCGATTATTCCCAAAAACTATACGCGGCTGGAGAGCGGCTATCGCGAAAAGGCGCTGAAGCTTTTTCCGTGGGTGTGTGGACGCTGCTCGCGCGAGTTTGTGTATTCCAATCTGCGTGAGCTGACGGTTCACCATATGGATCACGATCATACCAATAATCCGGAAGATGGCAGCAATTGGGAGCTTTTATGCCTGTATTGCCACGATCATGAGCATTCGAAATACACCGAGGCGGACCAGTACGGCTCGACGGTGATTGCCGGTGAGGATGCGCAAAAGGACGTGGGGGAAGCGACTTACAATCCGTTTGCCGACTTAAAAGCGATGCTGAACAAGAAGAAGTAAGCGCTATCCGTTTAGAGGGAAATGGTTCCCTCTAAACGAAATCATTTCGCCTTCTCCCTTCATTTTTTCCTGTTGCTGCCGATAACTTATACAGAGCATTCACTCCGTACGGTTGGGTTCTGTAGGCCGGGTTATCACTTGAGGTTAAAATGGATAGTTTTCAAAAAGATATCGATGAAAGGGCCAACCTGGCGTTATCCAACAAGTTTGAACTTCTGCTGTTCCGCTTAGGCACGGGCCAGCACGACAGCAAGTCCGAGCTGTACGGTATCAACGTCTTTAAGCTACGTGAAATTGTGCCGATGCCGAAGATTAACCGCGCCGCAGGCATGGAGTCGCCGCTGCTGGGGATGGCCAATATTCGCGACCAGATTATCCCGGTCATCGACCTTCCCGCCGTGACCGGCTGCACGCCAACCACCGGCTTAAATTTATTACTGATCACCGAATATGCCCGCAGCACTCAGGCCTTTGCCGTGGAGTCGGTGGAAAACATTATTCGCCTCGACTGGAGCCAGGTACACGCCGCCGAAGCCGGGGTCAGCAGCCGCAATATTACCAGCATCGCCAATATTGACGATCCGCTGACCGGAAAAGACCTGGCGCTGGTATTGGACGTGGAGCAGATCCTTTATGACATCATCCCGTCCGGGAGAGATGTGAATATCGCGGCGATCGAAGAGAAAACCTACACCCTGAAGCCGGGCGCGGTGGCTATCGTTGCCGAAGATTCTAAAGTCGCACGTTCGATGCTGGAGCAGGGCCTGAAGGGGATGGGCATTCCGGCTATCATGCACGCGACCGGCCTGGAAGCCTGGGAAAAAATCAAACTTATTGCCGCCGATGCCAAAGCCTCCGGCACGCCGATCACCGATAAAATCGGCCTGGTACTGACCGACATCGAAATGCCAGAGATGGACGGTTTTACCCTCACCCGCAATATCAAAACCGAGCCAACGCTCAAGCATATCCCGGTGGTTATTCACTCCTCGCTTTCCGGCAGTGCCAACGAAGATCACGTACGCAAAGTCGGCGCCAACGGCTATGTCGCGAAGTTCGACGTGGCGGAGCTCTCTTCGGTTATCCACAAAGCGCTGGAAGACGCCGCCACCCGCTAAATAATAAGGCCCGGAAGCGGGCCCACTCACTCTATTTAAGCCAGAACACTTCTTTTAGCGCCTGGCTAACCGGGCTGCCGTCCGGGTTGCTCGGCATGATATCGCGCATATGTTGCCACCAGCGCTGGCAAACGTCGGTGTCAGCAACCGCATTCCAGCGTGCTTCGGACTCGATCTCCACCGTGGCAAACAGCAGGTGACGCTGTTCATCAAGATAGATCGCATAATGATGGGCTCCGTGCTGCTTAAGCACTTCTTCCAGCTCGGGCCAGATGGGCGTGTGGCGGCGCTGATACTCTTCGTGAGCATCCGGGTTAACCTGCATCACAAAAGCTTTTCTTATCACAGCGCCTCCAGATAAAGCTGACGGATCTCTTCGCGCGAGGCGGTTCTTGGGTTACACGGCGCGCACGGATCGGCCAGCGCCTTGTCTAGCCAGCCTTCAATATCGGCAGGCGCAACGCCAAGCTTACGAAAGCCGGACGGGATGCCAACCCTGGCGGACAACGCGCGAATCGCCTCAATGGCCTTGAAACTTGCCTGCTCTTCGCTGATTCCTTGAGTATTTACCCCCATCGCCTGCGCTACGCTTGCGAAGCGGGAAACCGCATTGGGCCGGTTAAAGGCTTCAACAACCGGCAGCAAAATCGCATTACAAACGCCGTGCGCCAGGTTATGCGTCGCCCCAGGCTGATGCGCCATCGCATGCACCAGACCCAGCCCTGCGCTGTTAAACGCCATACCCGCGAGATATTGCCCGTAGGCCATCATTTCACGCGCGTCGAGGTTATGCCCGTCGTCTACGGCTGCGGGTAGCCAGGTACTTATCAGACGGATTGCCTCGAGCGCATTAGCATCGGTCAGCGGATGAGCGCCGACGGAAACGTAGGCTTCAACGGCGTGCGTTAGCGCGTCCATTCCCGTTGCGGCGGTGACGGAGGGCGGGATGTTCAGCATCACGCTGGCATCATCGACGGCAATATCCGGAATAAGGTTGGTATCAATGATGACTTCTTTCACCTGCCGTTCGCTGTCGGTTATCACCGCATTGCACGTCATTTCTGCGGCCGTGCCCGCCGTGGTGTTAATCGCCACGAGAGGCACGCCGGCATTTTTCACTTTCCCCACCCCGGCGTAATGCACCGAGCGCCCCGGATTGGCGGTCAGTATTTTCACCGCTTTGGCCGTATCAATCGGGCTGCCGCCGCCGAAAGCGATAAGATAGTGACAGTCGGCCTGGCGAAACGTTTCTATCCCTTTTTGCACCAGCGCCTCGGTTGGGTTTGGGAAGACCTCGTCAAACAGTTCGTAAGGCTGGCTATGCGCGTCAAGCGCCGTAAGCAGGCTGTCCAGCAGCCCCATTTTCACCAGCTGTCCGTCGGTCACGACCAGCGCTTTGCCCCAGTTTTTCCCGGCAATCAGCCCGACCATATCGCCAATTGCGCCCGCCCCATGCAGGCTGATTTTGGGTAGTGCCAGCATAAAACTCATCTTTAGCTCCTCAATCCTTAAGTGCTTCTGCAAGAGGGGAAACGCCGAAACGCTCGCCAAGCGCAACCAGTTCCACGCGGGTGATAGTCTGCTTCATGCCGCCCATTGCATAGACTTTCACCAGGATCTCCGACGATTTCTCGGCGGTGTCTATTAGCCCAAAGGCGTCGTCGAGCGTCGGCCCGGTGCCAAAGATGCCGTGATGCGGCCACAGCACGAGGCTGTGAGAGCGCATTTGCTCTGCGGTGGCGCTGCCAATGTCGTCAGTGCCTGGCACCTTCCACGGCACGATGCCGATACCGTCCGGGAACACTACCAGGCACTCGGTACTGCCTTCCCAAAGCTTGCGGGTGAAGGTCGCGTTATCCAGCGGCAGGACGTAGCTCAGCGCAATCAGGTTGGTGGCGTGGCAATGCATGATGACCCGATCTTTTCCCTGGGAGACCTGCTTACGCACCGCGTGTGACTGGAAATGCGCCGCCAGTTCTGAGGTTGGCAGCCCGCCGTCTATCAGACCCCAGTGAATGCGGTAGGCCATACCATCGTCGCTTATCTGCAGCAGCGCCAGGTTATCCGCCGGATCAAGCTGGACGTTGCGGAAAAACTTGCCGGATCCGGTCACCAAAAACCAGCCTCCCGCCAGCGCTTCTGCAGGCTGACTTAACGCTACGAAGCGCGGCGTTTGGCTCAGTTCGCTGCGATAAGGCTCAACGTCTTCGGCATCCAGCCTCAGGCTGATATTGCCGCCGTTGCGCTCGTCCCAGCCTTTCAGCCACATATCGCCGGTGGCCTTCGCCATGCCCTGAATAAACCATGAGTTGAGGATGTTCTGCATTGTTTTGTGTTCCTTAGATTGCGGTGGGAATGGCCCCTAACCCTCTCCCCAAAGGGGCGAGGGGGTGGAATCCACCAGCCTTTTAGCGCCGGGTTAAAACGTGCTGTTCATACTGGCGAACGGCGGTCAGCCAGCCGGCATCGGCCGGCGTGTCGTGGCGCATGCAGTACATCTCCCAGACGGCCTGCCACGGCAGACATTTCTGCTCTTCGAGCAGCGCCAGGCGAGCGGTATAGTCCCCTTCAAGCTCCAACCGGCGAAGCTGTGCGGTTGGCTCGAGCAGCGCCCGCAGCAGGGCTTTCTTCATGTTGCGCGTGCCGATGACCCAGGCCGCGACGCGGTTAATTGAGGCATCAAAGAAATCGAGGCCGATATGGACGCGGTCGAACAGGTCATGGCGGATAATTTCGCTGGCGATAGCCTGGGTTTCGTCATCCAGCAGCACAACGTGGTCGCTGTCCCAGCGCACCGGGCGGCTGACGTGTAGCAGCAAGCGCGGGACATACAGCATGGCGCTGGAGATTTTGTCGGATATCACTTCGGTTGGATGGAAGTGACCAGCATCGAGACACAGCGCGGTCTGGCGGCTGGTGGCGTAGCCGAAGTAAAACTCATTGGAGCCGACGGTGTAGCTTTCCGCGCCGATGCCGAACAGTTTGCTTTCCACCGCATCAATGTGGTGTGCCGGGTTTAACTTTTCGGCAATGGCCTCATCCAACGCCGCCGCCAGACGCTGACGCGGGCCAAGGCGATCGACGGTGACATCCTTCATTCCGTCCGGGATCCAGATATTCATGACCGAAGGCGTTCCCAGCTGTTCGCCGAAATAAGCCGATATTTTGCGGCAGGCTTTCACATGATCGATCCAGAATTGGCGGATGTCGTCGTTGGCGTGCGAAAGCGTAAAGCCGTCCGCGCTTAGAGGATGAGAGAAACAGGAAGGATTAAAATCCAGCCCCATCTGGTGGCGCTTAGCCCATTCAACCCAGTTTTTGAAATGCTCCGGCTTGATGCGGTCACGCGAAACAGGTCCGTCAGACTCGAGATAAATCGCGTGCAGATTCAGTCTTTTTGGCCCAGGAATCAGGCTCAGAGCACGGTCCAGGTCAGCACGCAGCTCGACCGGATTACGCGCTTTTCCCGGATAATTACCCGTGGCCTGGATACCGCCGCTAAGTTCTCCTTCCGGGTTTTCAAACCCGGCTACGTCGTCGCCCTGCCAGCAGTGCATCGAGACGGGCAGGCGGTCGAGCTGACGTAAAGCTTCCTCCGCATCAACCCCTACCGCGGCAAAACGCTGTTTCGCCAGTTCCCAGGCCTTTTCGATTTGAGTCGTCATGCGTAAAACTCCTTACGTGTCTGAATGTTTTGCCGTAACTGCACGATATAGCGGCTAATTTCGCTATCGGGATCCGGCATGAAGGAAATGAGTTTGCTGTTCAGGCGCACCAGGCTGCGGAAGGCATCGACGTCCGGGATAACGTCCAGCGCCATCAGCTGGCAGCCAATATTGCCCAGCGTGGAAGCTTCTACTGGCCCGGCAACAACGGGGATCCCGCAGGCATCCGCACAAAGCTGGTTGAGGAAGTGGTTCTGGCTGCCGCCGCCGACGATATGCAGGCTGTCAAAAGGCTGCGTTCGCAGCGCCTCCAGCTCGCGAAGCACCCCGGCATAGAGCAGCGCCAGGCTGTCGAAAATGCAGCGAGCCAGTTCCGCGTCGCTCTCCGGTACAGGCTGATTCGCCTCGCGGCAGGCCGCCTGAATCTCAAGGCGCATGCTTTCGGGGTTAATAAAACGCTCGTCGTTTGGGTTGAAGATAAAACGGCATGCGGGGAGCTGCTGCGCCCGGCAAATAAGTCCGGGGAGATCTTTGACCGACATTTCCCGCGCGACACGCTGAAGCAGCCACAGCCCCATGATGTTTTTCAGGATCCGGTAGCGGCCTTCCGCCCCGCCTTCATTAGTGATGTTGGCGGCCAGCGCCGCCTCGCTGACGCAGGGTGCTTTACTTTCAAACCCCATTAACGACCAGGTGCCGGAGGAGAGATAAGCCGCATTTTCCCCAGCCAAAGGGGCTGCGATGACCGCGCTTGCCGTATCGTGCGTGGCGACGCTGACCACCGGGATCTTATTGCCTTCGCGGCATACCCATTTCCCGACCGCCACGCCGGGGTGCGTTGGCGTACCGAACCAGCGCTCGGGAACACCCGCCCACGCCAGGAGATGCTTATCCCAGCCGTCGGAGTGGATGTTTATCATCTGGGTTGTGGTGGCATTGGTGTATTCCCAGTTCAGCACGCCGGTAAGCCGAAAGCAGAAGTAGTCAGGGATAAGCAAAGCATGCGCCGTACGCTTAGCCCACTCAGGGCGTTGCTCAACCAGAGCACGAAGCTGATACAGCGTATTGAAGGGTAAGAACTGGATGCCGCTGCGGCGGTAAATCTCTTCGCGCCCAAGCTCGCTGACGGCTCGCGCCATCACGCCGTCCGTTCGGCTATCGCGATAGGACACAGGCAGGCCAACCCGGCTGCCGTTTTCGTCCATCAGTACAAAGTCCACGCCCCAGGTGTCGATGCCAATACTGTCGATACGCACGCCTTCGTCGCAGGCTTTTTGAAGCCCAAAGCGTATTTCGCCTTCAAGAGCATCGAGATCCCAGCAGTCATGGTCTTCAACACGAGTCAGGCTGTTGGCGAAGCGGTGAATTTCACGCAGGGAGAGTTGCCGGGAAGCTTTATCGAAGCAGGCCAGCATCACGCGGCCGCTGGAAGCACCGAGGTCAACGGCAACGCTGTGGCGAAAGGTCATGATGGGAATCCTTATTGGAGTCATTACCCATCAGTCTAAAAATACCGGCCTGCCCCCACCTTCGCCCCACTGACAGCGTCCAGCCCCGCCTGGCAAAGAGGCAAAGGTGAACGAGAGGCAGTTCACATTTTTAATTTACCTGTCTCAAAACGGCCAGTATTCAGGCCTGTGACCGCACACACATTTCCCGACAAAGCCCGTCTCATCTTCAAAAATGAACGCTTTTTGCGCGATTCTGCGTCGAAAACTTAAGGTGATGCCGGGTGCTGTTCTCTACTATCGACCCATATTTAGCACGATGGAGGCAATAATGACGGTATTACACAGCGTGGATTTTTTTCCGAATGCCGCATTGTCGGTGACGATTGAACCTCGCCAACCCCAGCCGGATTTCCCTGAACATCACCATGATTTCAATGAAATTATCATCGTTGAGCATGGCACCGGCTCCCATATTTTCAACGGGCAGCCCTATACCCTGAGCGGCGGCTCCCTCTGTTTTGTTCGCGACCACGATCGTCACCTGTTTGAGCATACCGAAAACCTTTGCCTGACAAACATCCTCTATAGGGAACCCGAAGCTTTCTGTTTTCTTTCCGGACTCGAAAAGCTACTGCCGCAGGAGCAGGATGGCAATTATCCTGCCCACTGGCGCGTTAACCAGGGCGTACTTCGCCAGGTTAAAGGATTTATTGATCGACTGGAGAGCCTGGGTGCCGAAAACAACGCTTACGCCGTTGCCAACCGGGAGCTTGTCTTTATGCAGCTGCTGGTGCTGCTGCGCCAGGCAGATCAGGCAGAAAACAGGTGGGGAGCGGACGGGCGCTTAAATCAGCTTATCCTCTGGCTTGACGATCACTATTCCGAGGATGTCTGCTGGGAGCAGCTGGCAGAGACTTTTACGCTTTCTCTGAGAACTCTGCACCGCCTGCTCAAGCAGAAAACCGGGCTCACACCGCAGCGCTATCTCAACCGCCTGCGCTTGATTAAGGCACGTTATTTACTGCGACACAGCGAAGAGAGCGTGACGAATATCGCCTTCCAGTGCGGCTTTGGCGACAGCAACCATTTCTCCACGCTGTTTAAACGAGAGTTTTCCTGCTCCCCACGGGCGGTACGCCAGGGGCTGGATATCAAGCTTGCGTAACGCGGGAACCATCACCGTTTTTTAGACCAAAAAAATCAATAATTTCAGGTTATTCAGTCACGGAGCTACGCCTGTGCCAGACCAGCTAATGCTAAAAAAAGAGGATTTTTTTGTTTCCGATACGCAGCCGGTAGCGGTGGCCGACCGCTATCCACAAAACGTCTTTGCCGAACATACTCATGACTTTTGTGAGCTGGTGGTGGTATGGCGCGGCAACGGGCTGCATATGCTTAACGGCAGGCCCTGGCGCATCACCTGCGGCGATTTGTTCTATATTCGGGCGGAAGACCGGCATGGCTACGAGTCGGTTCACGATCTGGTCTTGCATAACATTATTTATTGCCCGGAAAGGCTGGCGCTAAACGTTGACTGGGCCGATCTGCTGCACAACCCTCCCATGGCCAACGGCAGCGATCCACGCTGGCGACTGAGCAGTCAGGGTATGGCTCAGGTGCGCCAGATTATCGGACAGCTCGAACACGAGAGCCCAAAAGCGGATCCTCTGTCACGCTGCCTGTCTGAAAGCCTGTTTTTACAGCTGCTGATTACGCTTCGCCGCCACCGCTACCGCGCGGTAGATACCGCAAACCTGTGTGAAGGTGAAACGCTGGATTTGCTGATGGCCGCACTGGGAAGCAGCCTCGATGAGCCGTTCGATTTCGCTCATTTTTGCCGCGCTCATCAGGTTACAGAGCGGCAAATGCGCCAGCTGTTTCGCCAGCAAACCGGCATGACGTTAAGTCAGTATCTGCGCCAGCTACGCATTTGCCAGGCCCAGTATCTGCTGCGCCACAGCGAGCTACTTATCAGCGAAATTGCCACGCGGTGCGGCTTCGAGGACAGCAACTATTTCTCGGTGGTTTTTACCAAAGAGACGGGTGTGACGCCACGGCTATGGCGCCAGCGCTTTCAATAAGAGGCCCGTCAATTCGCCATTCCCATGCCCACAATATTGGCGGCGAGAATAATCACCAGACAGCCAATAGCCAGCACGCCAACCGGCCTGCGCCCCGCGGACTTCCACTCTTTCATGATTAAGCCCACGAGTCCGCCACAGAGCACATAGAAGCTCATGTGCAGCATCCAGCTCATGTAATCATACTGCGCCGGAATTCTGGCGTGCCCCCAGGCGTAGAAGAAGAACTGCAGGTACCACATCAGGCCACCAAGAGCGGATAACAACAGGTTGGCGATAATCAGCGATTTTGATAGCGAGAAATCGGCTTTTACCGACAAGGTTTTCACTCTTAACAGCCGAATAAAGCAGAAGCCCAGATTGACGATGGCCCCGCCGCCCATGATAACGACATAGCTTGGCAGGGCGATATAGAGGGGGTCTACGCCCAGGCTCGCCGCCGCCTGATGCATGGGTTTGGCGGCGTCCATCGCGAAAGACATACCGGCGGAGAAAATACCGCACATCACCGCCAGCACCAGCCCCTTTTTCAGGTTAAATTCTTCGGCTTTAATGCCCATCTGGCGCTCTTTAAGCTGCCCGGCGCGGGTGACGATAGCCACACCGATAACCGCCACCAGCACGCCCAGCAGCGTCATGCGTCCACCGGGTGTGCCCGTCAGCATGGCGAACTTACCATTGATTACCGGGGTCAACAATGTCCCGACAATCAGCGTGATACCTATCGCGATACCGATACCCATCGACATCCCCAGGTAGCGCATGGTCAGGCCATAGTTGATGTTACCGATGCCCCACATAGCGCCAAACAAAAATACCGGCAGCAGCGTGGACGCGCTAAACGACCCGTAATAGCCCCAAAAATTTGGCAGCAGCAAGGCGCTTACCGCCCACGGCAGAAGGATCCAGGAAACAATCCCGCCCACCGACCACATGGTTTCCCACGACCAGTGCCGCACTTTTTTAAACGGGGCATAAAAACAGGCTGCGCTGGCAGCACCAATCAGATGCCACAGGATCCCCATCGTAATTGCGTTACTCATTCTCTGTCCCTCATTGCTTTCGGCCGTCGAATTCCCGACATGGCCGCCAATATCAACGAGTCTAAAGAGTGAGCAACCGGTTAACCTTTAGGGGAGTGCCGCCCGCCCGGTGAAGCTGGCAAAAACCAGCAAATGCTGCCGATGCCGATCACAGTTTGTTATCCCCCTTTCCCTTGCCAAACCTTAACGTCACGGGCGGGTAACACTCCGGTGCTATCCTGCGAAGAGGCGTTTTTTACCCGCTGCGTTATAGCCGTAACCCGTGGTTTCCTGAAGAAAAGTTATAACCATACGCTAAGTACGGCATTGATAAACATTTTCAATATCATTTAATTAACTATAATGAACCGACTGATTACGCGGCGTTAACAGCACGACAGCCGCTCTACGTTAATGGAGACGATGAATATGAGCTATACACTGCCATCCCTGCCTTACGCTTACGACGCGCTGGAACCGCATTTCGACAAAGAAACCATGGAAATCCACCACAGCAAACACCACCAGGCCTACGTTAACAACGCGAACGCCGCGCTGGAATCCCTGCCTGAGTTTGCCAGCCTGTCTGCTGAAGAGCTGATTACCAAACTGGATCAGCTGCCTGCTGATAAGAAAACCGCGCTGCGTAACAACGCCGGCGGCCACGCTAACCACAGCTTCTTCTGGAAAGGCCTGAAAAAAGGCACCGAGCTGAAAGGTGACCTGAAAGCCGCTATCGAGCGCGATTTCGGCAGCGTTGACGCGTTCAAAGCTGAGTTCGAAAAAGCTGCAGCTACCCGCTTCGGCTCCGGCTGGGCGTGGCTGGTGCTGAAAGGCGACAAACTGGCTGTGGTTTCTACTGCAAACCAGGACAGCCCGCTGATGGGCGAAGCTATCTCCGGCGCTTCCGGCTTCCCAATTGTGGGCCTGGACGTTTGGGAACACGCTTACTACCTGAAATTCCAGAACCGTCGCCCGGACTACGCGAAAGAGTTCTGGAACGTGGTTAACTGGGACGAAGCAGCTGCCCGTTTCGCCGCTAAAAAATAAGGTTGCAATACAACCGTAGAGAAGCGAGCCTGAGGGCTCGCTTTTTTTATGTCTATTTCGCAGGGAGTTGCTTATGCATCGCTATCCGCTTCAGGTTTACGCAGGCCAGATTCGTGATTACGAAGGGAGCCGGCCCAGCGCCATCGCCAAGATTCAGGTGGACGGTGAGCTTCGCCTGACCGAGCTTGGGCTTGAGGGCGATGAACAGGCGGAGAAGGTAATTCACGGCGGGCCGGACAGGGCGCTGTGCCACTATCCCCGCGAGCATTATCAGCACTGGGCGCAAATCTTCCCGGATAAAGCGGAGCTGTTTAGCGCCCCGGCCTTCGGCGAAAACCTGTCTACAGCAGGGATGACGGAAAAGAACGTCTATATGGGCGATATCTACCGCTGGGGTGAAGCGCTGATTCAGGTGACCCAGCCTCGCTCGCCGTGCTTTAAGCTTAACTACCATTTTGGCGTAGAGGATATGGCGGCGAGGATGCAGGAAGCGGGCTACTGCGGCTGGCTTTACCGCGTGATTCTGGCGGGGAATGTTTCTGCCGATGCGCCGCTGGAGCTGGCTTCACGCGTTAGCGACGTGACGGTGGCAGAAGCTATCGCCATCGCCTGGCATATGCCGTTTGATGATTCACAGTATCACCGGCTTTTGTCAGCGGCGGGATTATCGGTAAGCTGGAGTAGAACGATGCAGAGGCGTAGGATTTCAGGGAAGATCGAGGATAATTCGCGGCGTTTGTTCGGGAAGTAACTGCCCCTCACCCCGGCCCTCTCCCCAAAGGGGCGAAGGAGAAAAAAATGTGCCGGCCCTCTCCCCAAAGGCGAGAGGGCGACAGAGAAGAAGTGCACTTACTCTTTCGGATCTTTACCCGCCAGCAGCTTGTCCAGCTCATCGCCGCCCACGTGACGGAAGTCCTGCCCCTTCACGAAGTAGAAGATGTATTCGCAGATGTTCTGGCAACGGTCACCGATACGCTCGATAGAACGGGCACAGAACAGCGCGGTCAGCACGCTTGGAATGGTGCGGGAGTCTTCCATCATGTAGGTCATCAGCTGACGCACGATGCCTTCATATTCCTGGTCAACTTTCTTGTCTTCACGGTAGATACGCACCGCTTCATCCAGATCCATACGCGCGAAAGCGTCCAGCACGTCATGCAGCATTTGCACGGTGTGGCGCCCCAGCGACTCGAGGCTGACCAGCAGCGGCTGGTGCTGCTGGGAGAATTTCTCCAGCGCGGTGCGGCAGATTTTATCCGCTACGTCACCAATACGTTCCAGCTCGGCGATAGTTTTGATGATCGCCATCACCAGGCGCAGGTCGCTGGCGGTTGGCTGGCGTTTGGCGATGATGCGCACGCAGGCTTCATCGATCGCCACTTCCATCATGTTGACCTTCTGGTCACCGGCGATAACGCGCTTCGCCAGCTCGCTGTCCTGGTTGTGCATCGCGGTAATCGCGTCGGAGAGCTGTTGTTCCACCAGCCCGCCCATCGTCATCACCTGAGTACGGATGTACTCCAGCTCGGCGTTGAACTGGCCAGAAATGTGTTTGTTTAAGTTGAGGTTATCCATCGCGCTCTCCAATCAACCGTAGCGGCCAGTAATGTAATCTTCGGTTTGTTTCTTCGCTGGCGTAGTAAACAGCGTATCGGTTTCGCTGAATTCGATCAGCTCGCCGAGGTACATAAACGCCGTGTGGTCAGAACAACGCGCCGCCTGCTGCATGTTGTGGGTCACGATCACTACGGTATAGTCTTCTTTCAGCTCGGTGATCAGCTCTTCAATACGCCCGGTTGAAATCGGGTCAAGCGCCGAACACGGCTCGTCCAGCAGCAACACTTCCGGGCGAATCGCGATACCGCGAGCGATGCACAGACGCTGCTGCTGACCACCGGAGAGGCTGTAGCCGCTCTGGTGCAGTTTATCTTTAGTTTCGTTCCACAGCGCGGCTTTCGTCAACGCCCACTGCACGCGTTCATCCATGTCGCTACGGGACAGCTTTTCGAACAGACGCACGCCAAAAGCGATGTTGTCATAGATGGACATCGGGAACGGCGTCGGTTTCTGGAAGACCATGCCGACTTTGGCACGCAGCAGGGCGATGTCCTGGCTCTGGGTAAGGATATTTTCCCCATCCAGCAGGATTTCGCCTTCTGCACGCTGCTCAGGGTAGAGCGAGTACATTTTGTTAAAGGTACGCAGCAGGGTGGATTTACCACAGCCTGACGGCCCAATGAAGGCGGTAACCTGGTTCTTCGCGATATCCAGATTGATGTTCTTCAGCGCGTGGAACTTACCGTAGTAGAAGTTCAGGTCACGAACCTGGATTTTGCCTGGGGCTAAATCAACCTTACTCATCTGTGTCTTAATCTCCGTCCGGCGCCGCGAGGGCCGCGCCGTAAAATTTAACCGTGTTTACTCTTCGAGAAAATCACGCGCGCCAGAATGTTCAGCAGCAGTACGCAGAGGGTAATGATCAGCACCCCTGCCCAGGCCAGCTGTTGCCACTCGGCAAACGGGCTCATAGCAAATTTGAAAATGGTCACCGGCAGGTTGGCGATAGGCTGCATCATGTCCGTGCTCCAGAACTGGTTGGAGAGGGAGGTGAAGAGCAGCGGTGCGGTTTCGCCCGCGATACGGGCAATAGCCAACAACACGCCGGTGATAATCCCGGAGACGGACGCTTTCAGCGTAATCGCGGAGATCATCTTCCATTTTGGTGTTCCCAGCGCGTAGGCCGCTTCGCGCAGGCTGTCCGGCACCAGTTTCAGCATGTTTTCAGTGGTACGAATGACGATAGGTACCTGCAGCAGCGCCAGCGCAATCACGCCCGCCCAGCCGGAGAAGTGTTCCATTTTCGCCACCACGATGGTGTAAACGAACAGGCCGACCACAATCGACGGTGCGGACAGAAGAATGTCGTTAATAAAACGAATCACTTCGGCCAGCGCAGATTTACGGCCGTATTCGGCCAGATAAATCCCGGCCATAATGCCCAGCGGCGTGCCGATAACCGTCGCCCACAGGATAAGCAGGCCGCTGCCCGCCAGGGCGTTCGCCAGGCCGCCGCCCGCGGTATTTGGCGGAGGCGTCATTTCGGTAAACAGCGCCAGCGACATGCCGTCGATGCCACGGGTCACCGTGGAAAACAGGATCCACACCAGCCAGAAAAGACCGAACGCCATCGTCGCCATAGAGAGCGTCAGGGCGATGCGGTTTTTCATGCGGCGGCGAGCCTGCATTTTACGGCGCGATTCAGCCAGCGCCGCGCTGCTTTGCATTTCCATCGTGGTCATGAGCGAGCCCCTTCGTTTTTCGCCAGGCGCATAATCATGAACTTAGAGATAGCCAGTACGATAAAGGTAATCACAAACAGGATTAAGCCAAGCTCCATCAGCGCGGCGGTATGCAGGCCAGATTCCGCTTCGGCGAATTCGTTAGCCAGCGCGGAGGTAATGCTGTTGCCCGGCATATACAGCGAGGCGCTGTCGAGCTGGTAGGTGTTACCGATAATAAAGGTCACCGCCATGGTTTCACCCAGCGCACGGCCAAGGCCGAGCATCACGCCGCCGATCACGCCATTTTTGGTGAACGGTAGAACGATGCGCCAGATAACTTCCCAGGTGGTGCAACCGATGCCGTAGGCCGACTCTTTCATCATCACCGGCGTTTGCTCGAAAACATCGCGCATTACGGAGGCGATGTACGGGATGATCATAATCGCAAGGATCACACCGGCGGCAAGAATACCGATACCAAACGCAGGGCCAGAGAACAGCGCGCCAACGATAGGTACGGCAGACAGCACGTCGCCTACCGGCTGCTGGAAGTAAGTCGCGAACAGCGGCGCAAAGATAAACAGGCCCCACATGCCGTACACGATACTTGGAATGGCCGCCAGCAGCTCAATGGCGATACCCAGCGGGCGCTTCAGCCAGCCAGGCGCAAGTTCTGTCAGGAACAGGGCGATACCAAAGCTCACCGGCACCGCAATCAGCAGCGCGATAAACGAGGTCACGAGGGTTCCGTAAATCGGCACCAGCGCGCCGAAGACTTCATTAGGGGCATCCCACTCTTTGGACCAGAGGAAGGAGAAGCCAAACTTCTCAATGCTCGGCAGCGAGGAGATAAACAGCGAGATGATAATCCCACCCAGCAGAAATAGCACAATCAGCGCAGCCAGTCTTACCAGCGCACTGAAAATTACATCGCCTTGTTTACCGGGGGCTTTAAACGTCGGCTTAGTCACAGCCATAGCGTACTCTTCGTGGTTGCTGAATAAACCGGGGTAACATACCTGTTACCCCAGATTTTTGCACTTAGTACAGCGCCTTACCGGAGCTGTCTTTTACATTGGTCTTCCATGCCGCGCGAACTTGCTCAACCACAGAGGCCGGCAGCGTTGCGTAATCCAGGGCGTTAGCTTCTTTCGCGCCAGATTTGTATGCCCAGTCAAAGAACTTCAGCACTTCTGCGCCCTGCTCAGGGTTTTTCTGCTCTTTGTGGACCAGGATGAAGGTGGTGGAAGTGATTGGCCACGCTTCGTCACCTTTCTGGTTAGTCAGATCCTGTGCGAAGGATTTGCTCCAGTCGGCGCCTTTAGCCGCGTTAGCAAAGTTTGCTTCGGTCGGGCTAACCGGCTTGCCGTCAGCGGACAGCAGCTTGGTGTAGGTCAGGTTGTTTTGCTTAGCGTAAGCGTATTCAACGTAACCGATGGAGCCTGGCAAACGCTGTACGAAGGCCGCGATGCCGTCGTTACCTTTACCGCCCAGACCGGTTGGCCAGTTAACGGTAGAGCCTGCGCCGATTTTGGTTTTCCACTCTTCGTTCACTTTAGCCAGATAGCTGGTGAACACGAAGGAAGTACCAGAGCCGTCAGCACGACGAACAACCGCGATGTTCTGATCCGGCAGTTTGTGGCCTGGGTTCAGCTTAGCAATCGCCGGGTCATTCCATTTTTTGATGGTGCCCAGGTAGATGTCGCCCAGGGTTTTGCCGTCCAGCACCAGCTCGCCAGACTTGAAGCCCGGCAGGTTAACCGCCAGCACCACGCCACCGATCACGGTAGGGAACTGGAACAGGCCTTCTTGCTGTAATTTGTCATCCGCCAGAGGGGCGTCAGAAGCGCCGAAGTCAACGGTGTTAGCAATGATTTGCTTCACGCCGCCGGAGGAACCGATACCCTGGTAGTTCACCTTGTTACCCGTTTCTTTCTGGTAGGTATCTGCCCACTTGGCATACACCGGCGCAGGGAAAGTTGCACCAGCGCCAGTCAGGCTTGCAGCTGCAAACGCAGTAGAAGCGCTCAGAGATAAGGTCGCGGCGACAACAGTTGCGACAGTGGTACGCATAACGTTCATAATGTCTCCTGCCAGATGTTCGTAAATTGTTGTTTAATTAAATACAGGGTAGAAAATAGGACAGTTTGGTGACAGTTAAATGTACGAATTATGACGGTTTTATGACAATGCAGGCCGACAATAACACCTAAGCCAAACCCACTCACTATCCAAATAAAAATCAAATAGTTACATTCAACAGACGGGCAATAAAAAAGCTGCCCGTAGGCAGCTTATTCTTCAACATTTATGACAACAGCTTATTCCACCGTTACCGATTTCGCCAGGTTACGCGGCTGGTCCACGTCGGTGCCTTTGATCAGCGCCACGTGATAAGAGAGCAGCTGCAGCGGCACGGTGTAGAAGATTGGGGCAATCACCTCTTCCACATGCGGCATCTCGATGATGTGCATGTTGTCGCTGCTGGTAAAGCCAGCGTCACGGTCGGCAAAGACATACAGCTGGCCGCCGCGGGCACGAACTTCTTCGATGTTAGATTTCAGTTTTTCCAACAGCTCGTTGTTCGGTGCCACAACGATGACCGGCATGTCCGCGTCGATCAGCGCCAGCGGGCCGTGCTTCAGCTCGCCGGCCGCATAGGCTTCAGCGTGAATATAGGAGATCTCTTTGAGCTTCAGCGCGCCTTCCATCGCGATCGGATACTGATCGCCACGGCCAAGGAACAGCGCATGGTGCTTATCGGAGAAATCTTCCGCCAGCGCTTCGATACGCTTATCTTGAGACAACATCTGCTCGATACGGCTTGGCAGCGCCTGCAGGCCGTGCACGATATCGTGCTCGATCTGTGCGTCAGCGCCTTTCAGGCGGCTCAGCTTCGCCACCAGCATCAGCAGCACGGTGAGCTGGGTGGTGAACGCTTTGGTTGAAGCCACGCCGATTTCCGTGCCGGCATTGGTCATCAGCGCCAGGTCGGATTCGCGCACCAGAGAAGAGCCAGCCACGTTGCAAATCGCCAGTGAACCAAGATAGCCCAGCTCTTTGGAGAGGCGCAGCGCCGCCAGGGTGTCCGCCGTTTCGCCAGACTGGGAAAGGGTGATCATCAGGCTGTTGCGGCGCACGGCAGATTTGCGGTAGCGGAATTCAGAGGCGATTTCGACATCACAAGGCACGCCGGCCAGCGCTTCAAACCAGTAGCGGGAAACCATTCCGGAGTTATAAGAGGTGCCGCAGGCTACGATTTGAATATGCTCGACCTGAGAGAGCATTTCATTGGCTTTTGGCCCCAGCTCCGTCAGATCAACCTCGCCGTGGCTGATACGCCCGGCAAGGGTGTTTTTGATGGCGTTCGGCTGCTCGTAGATCTCTTTCTGCATGTAGTGACGATAAATACCTTTATCGCCCGCGTCATACTGCAGATTAGATTCGATGTCCGGGCGCTTAACCTGCTCGCCTTTGGTATCAAAAACAGTGACCGCGCGGCGAGTCACTTCGGCGATATCGCCCTCTTCAAGGAAGATGAAGCGACGGGTTACCGGCAGCAGCGCCAGCTGATCGGAGGCGATAAAGTTTTCACCCATGCCCAGGCCGATAACCATCGGGCTACCGGAACGTGCGGCCAGCAGAACATCCGGGTTACGGGTATCCATAATAACGGTACCGTAAGCGCCGCGGAGCTGAGGAATAGCACGAAGAACCGCCTCACGCAGCGTACCGCCCTGCTCCAGCTCCCAGTGAACCAGGTGAGCGATAACTTCAGTATCCGTCTGAGAGACAAACGTGTAGCCGCGCGCCTGCAGCGCTTCGCGCAGCGGCTCGTGGTTTTCGATGATACCGTTGTGTACCACGACGATGTGGTCGGAAACATGTGGGTGAGCATTAACCTCTGAAGGTTCACCGTGCGTTGCCCAGCGAGTGTGAGCGATACCGGTGCCACCATGCAGAGCGGTTTCTTGCGCCGCTTCTGCCAGCTTCTGTACTTTACCCAGACGACGCAAGCGGGTCATCTGACCTTTGTCGTCCACAACCGCCAGGCCCGCAGAGTCATACCCGCGGTATTCCAGACGACGTAGTCCTTCAAGAAGGATTTCAGCGATATCACGTTGCGCTACTGCGCCAACAATTCCACACATAATTTAAAGTCCTGATAATGGCGTTAGCCATGTGTTGTCGCTGACCTGTTGTCTACCCGTCGTCTTTCGCACTGTGGGTGCGTTGTCTGCGCTTGCGCACCCCGGTCACTTACTTGATGTAAGCTCCCGGGGATTTACAAGCTTGCTGCCTTTCCACAGCACGAAATCCATAGGGTATTATTCCGGTGTTTCCGGAGCCCCGAGCCTTGTAGAGAGTGGGGTTATTTTTATGGTTACTGCTTTTGGGGGGAGGATTATGTTATCCCCTCACCCCGGCCCTCTCCCCAAAGGGGCGAGGGAGAAAAACACCGCACCGAACGATCCTCTCTCCCCTGTGGGGAGAGGGTTAGGGTGAGGGGTATAAATCCGTTATTTTTTCTTCACCGGACGCTGCCAGCCCTGAATGTGTTTTTGTTTTACGCGACTGATCACCAATTCATTTTCAGCCACGTCGCGGGTGACGGTCGTCCCGGCACCAATCGTAACGCCACGCGCCACGGTAACCGGCGCCACCAGCTGAGTATCAGAACCCACAAACACGTCATCACCAATAATGGTTTTATGTTTGTTCGCGCCATCGTAGTTACAGGTAATGGTGCCCGCGCCAATATTCACGTTATCGCCAATCTCAGCATCGCCAAGATAGCTAAGGTGGCCGGCTTTGGAGCCTTTACCCAGGCGCGCTTTCTTCATCTCAACGAAGTTGCCTACGTGAGCGCCCTCAGCGAGTTCCGCACCAGGGCGCAGGCGGGCAAATGGCCCGATGGTGCAGGCGGCTTCAAGCGTCGCATTTTCGATAACCGTATACGGGCTGATTTCGCAGTTATCGCCGATAACCGCGTTTTTAATCACGCAGCCGGTGCCGATCTTTACGCGGTTACCCAGCGTAACGCGGCCTTCGACAATGACATTAGTATCAATTTCGACATCGCGCCCATGAGTTAACTCACCGCGCAGATCGAAACGGGCCGGATCGCGTAGCATCACGCCTGCCAGCAGCAGCTTATCGGCCTGCTCGGTTTGGTAAACACGCTCCAGGCGAGAAAGCTGCAGGCGGTTGTTCACACCTTCAACTTCGCTCAGGCGATCCGGGTGAACGGCGGCGATTTCACGCCCTTCCCGGTGAGCCAGCGCAATGATGTCGGTAATATAAAACTCACCTTGCGCGTTGTTATTATCAAGCTTGCCTAGCCAACGCTTCAGGTCTGCGCCGTTAGCGACCAGAATACCGGTGTTGATTTCGTTGATTTTGCGCTGCTCTTCGCTCGCGTCTTTATGTTCAACGATACCGACAACCTTGTCGTTTTCACGCGCAATGCGGCCATAGCCGGTAGGATCATCAAGCTTAACGGTCAGCAAACCAATGCCGCCCTGAGGTTTAGCTTCGCGCAGGCGCTGTAATGTCTCGACGGAGATCAGCGGCACGTCGCCGTACAGCATCAGAATGTCTTCGTCATCGGCAAAGAACGGGGCCGCCATCTGCATTGCATGCCCGGTTCCCAGCTGCTCAGCCTGCAATACCCAGTTGAGGGTGTTATCGCTCAAGGTTTGCTTAAGCAATTCTCCGCCGTGCCCGTACACCAGGTTAACCCGCTGGGCGCCTAGTTTATTAGCTGCATCAATAACATGCTGAACCATTGGCTTCCCGGCCAGCGTGTGCAGCACCTTTGGAAGATCTGAATACATGCGGGTTCCTTTACCGGCGGCAAGGATAACCACGCTCATTGCGCTGTTTGACATACGTGTCCTGAATCTGTTTAGTGTGTGAAGTAAAGCGATTTAGCCTTGAAAATTCTACATATTTTGCACTAAAAAATACGCTGCTGCTAATTTAACCGCCACAAGACTATTTGAGTCCTTTATAGCAGTAACGGCGGCAGAATCCATGGGGTTAGAGGCCAAAAGATTGCTCAAAAAACTCATGAATAGCGCTATCCTGTTGGTTTTACAATTATTTTTGGAGTGAAATAAAGCTGAGGAATAAAAAAATGCCAGTCAGGTTTCCCGGACTGGCATTTGTCTTTTCAAGCAGGTAGTTACATCGCTTTTTTGGTTAACTCGATAACGCGCAGTTTGGCGATCGCTTTAGCCAGTTCAGCAGAAGCCTGAGCGTAGTCCACATCACCGTGGGAGCTGTGCATGTGCTCTTCAGCTTTGCGTTTCGCTTCCAGGGCTCGTGCTTCGTCGAGATCCTGGCCGCGAATCGCGGTGTCAGCCAGGACGGTTACGTTACCCGGCTGCACTTCCAGAACACCACCGGACAGGTAGATAAACTCTTCATGTCCGTGCTGCTTCACGATGCGGATCATACCAGGCTTAATGGCGGTGAGCAGCGGGGCGTGGCCCGGGAAAATACCCAGTTCACCTTCGCTACCCGTTACCTGGATCTTCTCGACCAGACCGGAGAACATTTGGCTCTCCGCGCTGACGACGTCCAGGTGATAAGTCAAAGCCATGTCACCCTCCGATTAGGCGTTAAAGTTTTTTCGCTTTCTCAACGGCTTCGTCGATGGAGCCAACCATGTAGAACGCCTGCTCTGGCAGATGGTCGTATTCGCCGTCCATGATGCCTTTAAAGCCACGGATGGTATCTTTCAGCGAAACGTATTTGCCTGGAGAACCGGTAAAGACTTCTGCTACGAAGAATGGCTGAGACAGGAAGCGCTGAATCTTACGCGCACGTGCTACAACCAGTTTGTCTTCTTCGGACAGTTCGTCCATACCCAGGATAGCGATGATGTCTTTCAGTTCCTGGTAACGCTGCAGGATGGACTGAACGCCACGCGCGGTGTCGTAGTGTTCCTGACCAACAACCAGCGGATCCAGCTGACGGCTGGTGGAGTCCAGCGGGTCTACTGCCGGGTAAATACCCAGAGAAGCGATCTGGCGGCTCAGCGTAACGGTTGAGTCCAGGTGCGCAAAGGTGGTCGCCGGAGATGGGTCAGTCAAGTCATCCGCAGGAACGTAAACGGCCTGTACGGAGGTGATTGAACCGGTCTTGGTGGAGGTAATACGCTCCTGAAGAACACCCATCTCTTCTGCAAGCGTTGGCTGATAACCTACCGCAGAAGGCATACGACCCAGCAGTGCGGATACTTCCGTACCGGCCAGGGTATAACGGTAGATGTTATCAACGAACAGCAGAACGTCACGGCCTTCGTCACGGAATTTCTCCGCGATGGTCAGACCGGTCAGCGCTACGCGCAGACGGTTGCCTGGTGGCTCGTTCATCTGGCCATAAACCAGAGCAACTTTGTCCAGAACGTTGGAGTCGGTCATTTCGTGGTAGAAGTCGTTACCTTCACGAGTACGCTCACCCACGCCCGCAAACACGGAATAACCGGAGTGCTCGATCGCGATGTTACGGATCAGCTCCATCATGTTTACGGTTTTACCTACACCCGCACCACCGAACAGACCTACTTTACCGCCCTTAGCGAACGGACAAATCAGGTCGATAACTTTGATACCGGTTTCCAGCAGTTCCTGAGAGCTGGACAGCTCTTCATAGGAAGGTGCTGCGCGGTGAATCGCCCAACGGTCTTCTTCGCCGATGTCGCCTTTCATATCGATCGGCTGACCCAGCACGTTCATGATACGGCCAAGGGTCGCTTTACCTACCGGGACTTCGATCGGGTGCTCGAGATCTTTAACGACCAGACCACGACGCAGACCGTCGGAAGAACCCATTGCGATCGTACGCACGATACCACCGCCGAGCTGCTGCTGAACTTCCAGCACCAGATTCTCATTATTGTTCTGTACCTCAAGCGCGTCATAAACGCGCGGTACGCCGTCCTGAGGGAACTCGACGTCCACCACGGCGCCGATTACCTGGACAATCTTTCCAGTAGCCATCTTGAATCCTCTACGTAATTCGTTTACCCGTCATATTTCAATTTGCAGATGCGTTGACTGCCTTCCCTCACCTCAGTCACTTACTTAAGTAAGCGCTTGAGGATTCGCTCAGTTGCCGCCTTTCTGCAAACCGAACTATTTAGGGTAATAACCTGGTTAAACCGCGGACGCGCCACCGACGATTTCGGTAAGTTCCTGAGTAATGCTTGCCTGACGAGCTTTGTTGTAGACCAACCGCAGCTCTTTAATCAGGCTACCGCCGTTATCGGTTGCGGCTTTCATCGCCACCATACGCGCGGCCTGCTCGCTGGCCAGGTTTTCTACGACGCCCTGATAAACCTGTGATTCGACATAACGACGCAGCAGGGTGTCCAGCAGCGCTTTCGGATCCGGTTCGTACAGGTAGTCCCAGGATTTACGCTTCAGCTCCTCATCTTCTGATGCCGGTAACGGCAGCAGCTGAGTGATGGTCGGAACCTGAGACATGGTGTTGACAAATTTGTTGCTGACAACGTACAGCTTGTCCAGACGACCTTCGTCGTAGGCTTGCAGCATCACTTTCACCGGGCCGATCAGCTCGGACAGGGAAGGGGTATCTCCCATGCCAGTAACCTGAGCAACCACGTTGCCGCCAACGGAGTTGAAGAAAGAAACGCCTTTAGAGCCGATCATCGCGAGTTCGCTCTGAACGCCCTTATCGGACCACTCTTTCATATCCGCCAGCACTTTTTTGAACAAGTTAATGTTCAAACCGCCGCACAAACCACGATCGGTCGACACCACCAGGTAGCCCACGCGCTTAACGTCGCGTTCTTCCAGGTATGGGTGCTTATATTCCAGATTACCGTTAGCAAGGTGACCAATCACTTTGCGCATGGTATCTGCATAAGGACGGCTGGCCGCCATGCGATCCTGCGATTTACGCATTTTGGAAGCGGCGACCATTTCCATCGCTTTGGTGATCTTCTGCGTGTTCTGGACGCTTGCGATCTTACTACGTATCTCTTTTGCGCCGGCCATGAGCTTCTCCTCAATGCCTTGCGGCCTGCCCTAAGGCAAGCCGCCAAGACGTTACCAGGACTGGGTTGCTTTAAAGGAGTCGAGGATGCCTTTCAGCTTGCCTTCGATCTCATCGTTATAGCCACCGGTCTGGTTAATTTCTTGCATCAGCGGAGCGTGATCACGGTCAGCGTAAGCCAGCAGTGCGGCTTCAAAGCTACCGATTTTCGCCAGTTCCACGTCTTCGAGGTAACCGCGTTCAGCTGCGAACAGCACCAGGCCCTGCTGTGCAACAGACATTGGGGCATACTGTTTCTGTTTCAGCAGCTCGGTCACTTTCTGACCGTGGCTCAGCTGTTTACGGGTTGCTTCGTCCAGATCGGATGCGAACTGAGAGAACGCAGCCAGTTCACGATACTGTGCCAGCGCGGTACGGATACC
>NZ_DASYBS010000137.1:0-4538 GCF_036500665.1 Cedecea sp. | reverse complement strand
AGACGGTAATCCGGACAGACCGTACATCTCCGGCGTGCTGCACGACTCGGCCCACGGCGACCACGTCACCATCCGCAACTATAAGCGCAACGTCCTGCGCACCCCGGCGAACAACAAAATCCGCCTCGACGATGAGCGCGGTAAAGAGCATATCAAGGTCTCCACCGAATACGGTGGCAAGAGCCAGCTGAATCTCGGGCATCTTGTCGACAGCGAAAAGCAGCAGCGCGGTGAGGGTGCTGAGTTACGGACTGATGAATGGGTTGCTGTTCGTGGTGGAAAAGGATTGCTGCTGACGACTCAGGTTCAGCCTAAGGCGATTGACCAGCAACTGAGTATGGATGAAATCAAGCAGCAACTTTCTGATGCTCTTTCACTGGCGAATTCTCTGTCCGATCTGTTGCAGACCGCACAGGTTGAAGGACTGGATAACAGTACACAACAGCAGTTTCTGCAACAGAATGTGGATCAGCTACAGCAGCCAGTCATTGTTGCGGGTGCTCCCGGTGGTATTGCCCTGTCCACGCCGCAGCATATTCAGCTCAGTGCAAATCACAATCAGATGCTGACTTCTGGTGGCAGCACAGAAATCAGTGCGTTAAAACGCATGGTACTTGCGGCCAAAACAGGATTTGTCGCATTTGTTCAGGAGCTTGGGATGAAGCTGGTTGCAGCCAAAGGGAAGGTGGAAATCCAGGCGCAAAGCGATGGTATGGATATTCTTGCCTGCAAAGCCCTGGCTGTGATGAGCACCGATGACGAAATCATTATCAGCGCGAAGAAAAAAATAACACTTAAATGTGGAGGTTCGTATATCACTCTCGACCCGGCAAAAATTGAAAATGGTACGGGGGGAAATTTTTACATCAAAAGCGCTGATTTTGATTATGACGGCCCAGCAACAATGGATGCGCCGTTCCCTAAATTTACCGCCTGTGAAAATGCAGCGTCCGAAGCTCTGGCTAAGGGTGATGCTACATTGCCACTCAGTTGAGGGAAGATGATGGGTAATTATTATCTGGAACAACCGATGGCGCCTGGTGAACACGATTTTGCCATTATTGACAGAATGCAGCATCCCGATATCAATAAAACATGGCCAGTGCTTGAACTGGTTTCACCCATGCTTAAACCGCAGGCTCATCTTTATCCCTGGCTTTTACCCTTAAAGGAGATGAGTGCAGGGGAGTGGAAAGTGTTAATGGAAGAGCTTGGACAGGCAGATTCTTCCCGAACGACGCCTGTATGCTGCCTGTTGTTACGCAGCGAGCAACCATCGCCGGAAGTCCGAAATCAACTTATCAGGGCGCTCTATTTTACCGATGAAAATCACCAGGGGCATATTCTTCGTTATTACGATCCGCGGGTTTTCTTTCACCTGTGCTGTATGTTGTCACCCTGGATGTGTGCCCAAATCTTTCCTTCGCACATAGTGAGTCACTGGACCTTCTGGCTTGAAGGTCAATGGCATACAGTGACCTTCCCTTCTGTTGATACCGCACAGCCCGATGAAACAAGGATTCTCCCCCGACAGCAACTGCAACGTTGTGGGCTGATAAATGAGGTGCTTGACAGACTTCCTGTTCATGGCGATATCGTTCAGCGAGAACAGGTTAGCCAGCGAATTGATGCATTACTGCAGAAGGCAATGGAGCTGGGATTACCGACAGCAGAAGACCAGGTTTCGTTTGCATTTCATGGCCTCAGGCTTCGGGATGCCTTCTGGTCATCCCCAAAATTTTCAGCCCTCCTGCATCAGGCCAGAAATGCGCCAGATTTTTTCCATGATGAAACTCGCCTCTGGGATGAGGAACGCTGGAACATGATGACACAGCGTTGATCCGAAACAGTAAATGGAATGAAAAATGACTACTGAACAAGGTTGTAAATTTTGTCGCCGTTATGGGTTGCCGGTGCTTCCCGTTCGTCCCGCAGTGATGGCTAATGATGATTGTTTGCCACAGTTACCGACTGAAATTGCTGTCCCCATTCCAGCTCAGGGGCAAACCAGCTACACAGGAAGATTGCTGCGTGATGGATTTTTGAATATCTGGTCTGAAGCAGGTGCCCGGTGGATAAACTACTACGTTACCAGCGACGGCTATTATTACCCTTTGCCTGAAAATGGTGAGGTTCCTGCGGATATTGTTGCAGGCACGCGAAAACCCTGCGTCAACAAGCCGGAAGAACTGGCAACAGCATCATTGATAACATTACCGGTGAAACCGGCAGGCATGAAGAACGGCGTGTTCTGGTTTGGCTGGTCGGAAGTGGAATGGACCGATGCAACCCGTAAGATGCATGAGGAGCCAGCCTATCGCAGTCAGTACATGCAGTGCTTTGATATGGATGCATGGGTAAATGGCGGGAGTGGGAAACAGGTATTATCCATTTCCAGGTTAGCAGGGACGGTTGCCGAATACAGTCCTAAAGCAGCGTCCTGCTCCCATAAAACGTGGTCTCTGCCCCCCTTCAAGAATGCCAGACCTCAGGAAGGGCAGAACCTGATTCAGGCAGCTGAAGCACTGTATGCCGGAAAAGGCGCTATTCTCGTGCTGCCAGATCCGGTTGCCGTTATTCAGGATATTTCAGCCCTGTCCAATAATCGAATAGAAAAACAATTTTCACAAAATCCGAAATACTCCCGAGGGCTGGCTCTGTCATCAGCGCTAAGTTCGCTGAAGGAAGTGCTTTGCACACAATTTGAACGTGATCAGTTAACCCTTGATAGCAGTGTGGAGCAGCAGGCCCGGAGTGGGATTGCTGTTCAGGCGGGGGTAATGTTACCCAGTATGGCCAGTGCGCAGCAAAATGCGCTTTACAGCCATAATAATCAGTCACTCCGGCAACAGGTAAACATGTACTGGGCGCAGTACGAAAAATATATCGATCGCGCTAAAGAGCAGGCATTTCTGAAAGAATATGATGCCGCACTCTCCGCCTATGACCAGCAGATTATTTCACCGATGGTGGGCATGTACCTGGCCTGGCTGAAAGGCCAGGTGTTGCTGGACTATCTGGACAGTAATTTTGACCCTGAAGATATTTGCAGCGGCGCCTTGTTTACTCAAACGGTTATGCATTGCGTACAGCATATGCAGGATAAGTCAGATGCTACTACCTGGTTCCTGGAGCAACTGTCGCAGCCATCAATAAGTAGCAGCAATATTCTTCTTCGCGCCACGGTAATGAATAACAGGCAATGGACCCTCAGGGTCAGCGACACAGTAAGTGCGTATAAAGATTATGGCGATGTACCCTGGAAAGATAAGTTAGTCGACGTCTATACCAAGATAACAGACAAAGCGGCGAAGAATGTCCAGTTCGCGCTGGAAGGCTATCTCAATGCAGTCAGCAGTGCGCTGGCGGGGGGGCTGGACAAAGCTGCGGACAGATTACTGCCCTCATTGGTGGCGCTGGCCGCATCATATGGCATGGGACTTAAGGTGATAAGCAGCACGGGTGAGCGTAAATATTTCATCAGTGCCATCGTAAGACAGCTGGGAGAAATGACCGACCTTGAAGGGCGTATCTCAGCGTCCCGTCTGCGACACTATGTCGATATCGAAGTACGCAGGATGGAAATTGCCGGCGTATCAATGGTGGGTATTCACCGGCAGAAATCACTGGTACTGATTGATGTCGCAGAAGCAACGCAGACGCGGGCAATACCTGAGGCTGAACGTGCCAGCGCCGCTGCAAAAACAATGCGCTCAGCAGATGAAGTCAGCAGTACGTTATTCCCGCGTCAGTGGAGAGAAAAACTGGCGCTGGCGAAAGGCAGTACGGTCAACAACCTGGCAAATGATGGGGCGCAGAGCCTGCCTTTTGCCGGATGTGTTTTTGCAATAATCATGCAGGTCGGCGCTGTCAGTAAATCTGTAAGCAGCCTGATGCAGGGACAGCTTACGGGGGCAGAAAAGATGTCTAAATTAATCGCCGATACCATCGGCGCTGGCGGAACATTGCTGGATGCTGCGGAAAGGGTTATTTTTAAATTTAAAAGTTTCCGGCTCAAGACATTGGTACGTTTACGTTATGGCAAAGTTGGAATGATAAAGTTAGCGGACAGAATTCAGTTTGCAGGAAAATTATGTGCTGCATTTGGGTATGTGGCCATGGGGTGGGATTTCTATCATGCTTACGATGAAAAGCAAAAAGGCAATACAGGATTAGCTGCTGCTCACCTTATATCTGCACTGGCGGGTGCTGTGTTAGTTTCATCATCAATATTTACTTCACTGGCTCTTGGTCCTGTTGGTCTGGCGATAGCGATTGCTTTTGTTCTTGGCTCTGCGATTTATATTGCGATGAAAAGTCGCGATGAAATCCAGAAATGGCTGGCAGCAACCTGGTGGCGACAAATACCCGATAGTGAAAATGATGTACCTGCAATCTGGCCCACCATGCAGATGGAAATGTCACAGCTACAGCAGTTAGTTGAAGGGGGAGAATAAATGGCAATTTCACACGATATCGGGCTGTTCTTTCCTTTTAAGATCAACCGACCGCTAACTAAGGAAGAAAAACAGAGTCGC
>NZ_DASYBS010000136.1:0-1815 GCF_036500665.1 Cedecea sp. | reverse complement strand
AAGGGGTTAGCTTAGGCTGGCCCCTTGTGTTTTTAGGCTATTGGTATACTGTTGGTATATTCACTTGGTATATTCTGCCTGTTGACGGCTAAGTTTATTTGTGTATTGCCTGTGTGTATCCACTGAAAATTTCCTCCATTAGCCCACCAATTTTCTCCGTCAGCATCACGATCGCTTCGTCCCTTCTGAGTACGACCCAACCATTTTTTCTGGCCAAATCCAGCCACGACTCCATAGATATAATCAGATCATCCTCGCGAAGGGAGAGCTCGTTAACTGTGACGCCAGCGCGTTTGTAGCAAAGGGTTCGGGATGTGTATTCTGCGTAGTCAGGAGTTCGCTGTTCCTCTCGTTGGTGGGCGCCACGCAGCTCATCCTCCATTTTGTTGAAGGCGTTGATGTAGTCGATTTTCCACTGCAGGGCTTTTTTGCCAGTGAAGCCCATGACAATCAGCACGAAGGCATCGCGGGTTAGTTCAAAGTAAGGGGTTTTACGCACGGCACCGTTAGCAACCTCCACATCCTGGAACATCTCGTTAAAATTGACGGCATGATAAGAAGGGGGACAGTCCAGCATTATCGCACGGATTTTCTTTAGTACATTGTCGTGTGATTTTTCGAAGTAATTGGCGACAGCGATGGATGTGGTAACCGCGTGGTTGTCTCGAATGGTGATTTCAGGAATTACAGTTGAGATTGTATTAGTCATGTTGACCTCGTTTGGTTTCTTTCTACAGAAATCCACATAAGTGGGTGTCAGGAGGGTAGAAACGGCCCAAACAGCCGCGGACTTATTCCCCTTTCGGGTGTTGTATTCGTCGCCCTCCCGACATTGATCGGGCGTGGTCGCATGATGCGTTCACTAAATGACAGGCATAAAAAATCCAACACTGACGGGGTTGGTTGCGGTCCGGCTTGGGAGAGGTTTCTACGCCTCATGAAAAGAACTTACTGCGGTTACTCTCCAAAGTCAACAAGAAGCTTTATTAAGCATCTTTAAAGGTGCTAATATTAAGTCAACTTAAAAGGAGTGCATATGACATACCATATCTTAACTATAGCGGCAGCCAGTATTACCGACCTGAAAAAAAATCCGATGGGTACAGTGGCAGATGCTGACGGTGAAGCAGTAGCGATCCTGAACCGCAACGAGCCTGCGTTCTACTGCGTCCCCCCGGAGCTTTATGCCTACTATCAGGAACTCGCAGAAGATGCGGCACTGAATCACATTGCTGATGAGAGGCTGAAAAACGGCGAGTTTGTGGACGTGGATATCAATGACCTATAAATTGAAATTCCACAGCCGGGCACTAAAAGAATGGCAAAAATTAGGGAGCCCGGTTCGTGAACAACTTAAGAAAAAACTGTCTGAACGCCTGGATAACCCACATGTCCCATCAGCCAGGCTTTCCGGGCGTAACAATCGGTATAAAATTAAATTACGCTCATCTGGGTATCGACTGGTATACGAAGTTAATGATAACGAGATTACCCTGTTAGTCGTTGCTATCGGCAGGCGAGATGGGGATAAAGTATACGGTATTGCAGATAAAAGATAGCTGGTCAATCGCGGTTGTTGCGGGATTTCGGTTGCTCACACAGCCCACCAATAATGCGAAGATGTGGCTATGCAAGCGACAATAAAAATAAGCTCGCGGCGTGTCGTTATCGCGGTTTCCATCCTGGGGGCCTGGCCAGGCGCCAGATTTTGCTGGTGCCTGTGTAGTATTGGAGGGCATCCGGATGTCAATCCATTGGACGATCGAGGGTTGGTGATATTTTAACCTTACGGTCATATGTCGTCACCTGACTTTC